>JALFIK010000024.1 GCA_022776205.1 Eubacterium sp. | reverse complement strand
CATTCGGTAAGGATAATCATAAACCACAAAAATAGCCGCCCCAGTCTGGTAAACTAAGCGGCAATTTTTGTCTAACTTTATATCGGACTAACCGTCTATCGGTAGCACTCTTTTTCTATAATCATATTATCACGGTTCCATAGAAATGTCAAAAATTTTCTTTGCTTTGAGAATCATCCGTATAAACCAATTTCCATCCATCATGGTACATATAAGCCACCGCCTACTATTCAAACTCTATCGTTCCCGGCGGTTTGCTCGTGAGATCGTAGAATACTCTGTTTACTCCCTTCACTTCGTTGATGATACGGTTCATTACTTTATTGAGAACCTCATACGGAATCTCTGCGGATTCTGCGGTCATAAAGTCGATTGTTTTGACGGCACGAAGTGCAACGGCATAGTCGTAAGTTCTCTCATCACCCATAACACCAACGCTTCGCATGTTTGTAAGAGCTGCAAAGTACTGGTTGATTTCCTTGTCAAGGCCGGCTTTGGCAATTTCCTCCCGATAAATGGCATCGGCGTCCTGCACGATGCGGACTTTTTCGGCGGTAACTTCACCGATGATACGGATGCCAAGTCCCGGACCCGGGAATGGCTGACGGAATACGAGATACTCCGGAATGCCAAGTTCGAGGCCGACTTTGCGGACTTCGTCTTTGAAAAGATCGCGAAGAGGCTCTATGATTTCCTTAAAATCAACATAGTCAGGAAGTCCACCCACGTTGTGATGGGATTTGATCACGGCAGATTCTCCGCCGAGACCGCTTTCAACCACATCCGGATAGATAGTTCCCTGAACGAGATAATCCACCGCACCGATTTTCTTCGCTTCTTCTTCGAAGACACGGATGAATTCTTCTCCGATAATTTTACGCTTCGCTTCCGGTTCGGTAACACCGGCCAGTTTCTTATAATAACGTTCCTGTGCATTGACACGGATAAAGTTCAAGTCATATGGACCCTCCGGGCCGAAAACTGCTTCGACTTCGTCTCCCTCATTTTTACGAAGAAGGCCATGATCTACAAACACACAGGTGAGCTGTTTTCCGACAGCTTTGGATAAGAGTACGGCAGCCACGGAGGAATCAACTCCGCCGGACAGTGCACAGAGCACCTTGCCATCACCGACTTTTTCCCGGATCGCCCGGATCGATTGTTCCACGAAGGAATCCATCTTCCAGTCGCCCGAACAGTGACATACATTATATACATAATTACTCAGTATTTCTTTTCCGCGAACGGTATGGAGAACTTCAGGGTGAAACTGGATCGCATAAAGCTGTCTGTCCGGATTCTGGGCAGCAGCAACCGGGCAGTTGTCCGTGCTGGCACAGATTTCAAAACCGGGTGCCACTTTGGAAATATAATCAAAATGGCTCATCCAGCAGGTTGTTTCTTCTTCGATTCCCTGGAATAGTCTGGATTCTGTATTCACTTTTACGATTGTTTTTCCATACTCACGCACCGGGGCTTTTTCAACTTTCCCGCCAAGGACGTGCATCATAAGCTGTGCACCATAACAAAGCCCTAAAACAGGGATTCCCAGTTCGAAAAGCTCCCGCGTGCAGGACGGGGAATCTTCTTCGTAGCAGCTGTTCGGACCGCCGGTCAGGATAATCCCCTTCGGATTCATGGCTTTGATCTGTTCAATATCTGTTTTATATGAATAGATTTCGCAATAGACGTTACATTCACGGACACGTCTGGCAACGAGCTGATTATACTGGCCACCGAAATCTATTACAATGACTGTTTCTCTTTTCAAAGAATTTCCTCCTGTCTGATTACTTTTGTATGTTATTCTACAACATTTTTCCTTCCCTTTCTACCCCTGAAACCGGAAATTTTTCCATGAAAATTTTTTTAATCTTTTTCTTGACAATATTACAATGAAGTCGTATTATTGTATTAATTTATTAGTACAGTAACACAGTGATACGAATGGCATAGATTTATGTTGTTAGGAGGTGACCTGATGTCATGGAATCTTGATTCCAGCCGTCCGATCTACGCTCAGATTATTGAGAAGATTTCGCTGGATATTATTTCAGGAAGATATCAACCCGGGGAGAAGCTCCCGTCTGTCCGTGATCTTGCGGCCCAGGCCGGAGTGAATCCCAATACAATGCAGAAGGCTCTCGCCGGTCTGGAAAGAGACGAACTCGTCTATTCGGTGAGAACCAGCGGAAGATTTATTACAGAGGATAAGGAAATGATTGAAAAAATGAAAGAGAATCTGGCATCGGAACAAATTAAATATTTTCTTGAGAAGATGGCAGATATGGGATTTGATTATGAGATGACGCTGGCGTTACTTGATAAATTCAGAAAGGAGAGAGAAAAATGAGTCAGATTCTTGTATGTAAAGATTTATCAAAGAGATATGGCCATACTGTGGCTCTTGACCACATCAATCTGTCCCTGGAATCCGGACGCATTATCGGGCTGTTAGGACCAAACGGAAGCGGAAAAACTACACTGATCAAACTGATTAACGGACTGCTTTCTCCAAATAGCGGTACTCTTCTGGTTAACGGTATGGCTCCGGGCGTGGAAACGAAGAAAATTGTTTCTTATTTACCGGAACGAACTTATCTGGATGAATCCCAGCGGGTTAGCGATGCTGTCCGGTTTTTCGAAGATTTCTATGAGGATTTCGACAAAGAAAGGGCTTTTTCCATGCTTGAAAAGCTGTCCATTGATCCGTCCCGCCGAATTAAGACACTGTCGAAGGGGACGAAGGAGAAGGTGCAGCTGATTCTGGTCATGAGTCGACGGGCAAAGCTTTATTGTCTGGATGAACCGATTGCCGGAGTTGACCCGGCTGCCAGAGATTACATTTTAGGCACCATCATTAATAACTATGAACCGGATGCAACCATTCTGATTTCCACTCATCTGATTTCTGATGTGGAGAATATTCTGGATGAAGTTGTTTTTATTCAAAACGGGCACATCCGCCTGCAGCAGGATGTTGAGGACATTCGCTTCCAGCAGGGAAAATCTGTGGATGTACTGTTCAGGGAGGTATTCAAATGTTAGGAAAATTATTTAAACATGAATGGCGTTCCATTTCCAGACTGTTGCTGCCGGTCCACGGTGGAGTTCTGCTCTTTGCCCTGCTTTCGAGAATGTATTTTATCATCGGCGGAGGATTTGACCATCTGACCATGTCTGGCAATACCCTGATAAATACTCTCACCGGCATTCTCATTTTTGCTCTGTGCTTAGTCCTCTTCAGTGCCTGTATTTTCACATATATCTACAGCGGATACCGTTTTTATAAAAACGTATTTACCGATGAAGGATATCTTACAAATACCCTGCCGGTCACTCCTGCACAGATTATCTTGTCAAAAGGGCTTGCTGCCTTTTTATGGCTTTTGATTGACATTATTGTTGTCGCCGTTTCAGCCTGTATTCTGATTGCCGATAAAGAGTTTTTCTCTGTTCTGTTCGGCTCCTTTTTCCCGGAGGTATGGGCTATGGCTCTGAAAGTTCCAGTATTCAGCATACTGGCTGCATTGAGCCTGCTTTTATCTCCGTTTATCCTGATTACCATGCTTTATGTGAGCATTTCCGTAGGAAGTCTCTTCCCTTCCCACAAGATTCTCGGTGCCATTGGAACCTATATCGGAATCTATGTGATCAATCAGATCTTCGGATTTATTGAGCTGATTATTTTTGGATTTAACCAGTGGGCAGAAACCATTCCGGCACTTCCGGGAAATTATCCGGAATATTTCCAGAAATGTATGAATCCGATTATGATTTGCAGTAATATTTTCACGATCCTCTGTATTCTTTTATGCTGGTTTGGAACAAAATATATAATGACTAAAAAACTAAACCTTCAGTAAAAAAGTCGGTGCCAGAGAAAATCTCCGGCACCGACTTTTTCTATAGTCTGACCTGCCAGAATCTTTTCCGGCAGTTTTTTAGATCAGGACATATTGTTTGTATTTTTTTAAATCTTTGAGGAGACAGTTCATTGTTAATTTTGTCCCTTCTTCTAAATACTCTGTCTTTGTTACGGTTGCATTTTCGTTAAAATAGGATACAAGGGAACCTTCCGTATACGGAATGAGCATGACGCAGTCCACATAGTCCTGAAAAATATTCCGGCTGATCAGGGAGACTAACTCATCAAGGCCGATTTGCCGGCCGGCTGCCATGTAGATGGTATCCTTTCCCACTTTCGGTAAAGTTTCCGGAACATCCTCTCTTCCTTTTTCTCTTGCCAGATCACATTTATTAAAGACATGGATACACGGAATCTGATCTGCCTCAAGTTCTTTTAACGTCTGTCTGGTTACCTCCATATGCTCTAAGTAATGTTCATCGGAAAAATCGACAACTTCCAGAAGAAGATTCGCATATTTTACTTCTTCCAGTGTGGAATGAAATGCCTGGACCAGGTTATGGGGCAGCTTATTAATAAAACCGACCGTGTCGGAAAGAAGGAACTCTCTTTTATCCGGCAGATGGATTTTTCGCACCGTCGTATCTAGCGTAGCAAAAAGCATGTCTTTCACCATTACTTTTTTCTCTTCCTTTTGCTCATAACGATCGAGAAATGCATTCATCAAAGTCGATTTACCCGCATTGGTGTAGCCGACCAGGGCAACCTGGGGGATTCCCTGAGTCAGTCGACGTTTTCGCTGGGTGTCCCGGTTTTTTTCTACTTCCCGAAGTTCTTTTTTCAGTTCACTGATACGGTGACGTATTTTTCTTTTATCAAGTTCCAGTTTTTTCTCACCGGCCCCCTTATTTGAAAGACCTCCACTGCCCCCACCCTGACGGCTCAGGATCTCTCCCATTCCTGTCAGACGGGGTAGTTCGTATTCCAGTCGTGCCGTCTCCACCTGAATTTGTGCCTCCCGTGTTTTTGCTCTGGAGGAAAAAATCTGCAGAATCAAATGGGTCCGGTCCAGAATCGGTCGTTCTATAATATCTTTCAGGTTGCGAAGCTGCATGGGTGAGAGAGTGTTATCAAAAATGACGACTTCGGCTCCAAGCATATGAGCAACTGCCTTAATCTCTTCTACCCGTCCGGTTCCCACATAGACTCCGGTGTTAATCTGACTGACATTCTGGGTTTCCACACCAATCACTTCCATGTCACAGGCCTTTGCGAGACTTTCAAGCTCTGCAAGAGCTGTCTCAAATTCCGGATCATTGTTTAGATTCACTCCGACTAGTAATGCCTTTGTTTTTTCTTCCAAATTCTTCTCCCTTCTTTATTTTCTAAGATATTTTCTAAGATATTTTCCCGTATAGGATTCCGGTATTTCTGCCACTTCTTCCGGAGTACCGCAGGTGACAACGGTGCCTCCTCCTTCTCCGCCTTCCGGTCCCATGTCGATAATATAATCTGCTGTTTTGATTACTTCCAGGTTGTGCTCAATGACGACAACCGTATTTCCTCCTTCCGTAAGGCGCTGCAAAATCTCTACCAGTTTGCTCACATCATCAAAATGAAGTCCGGTCGTCGGCTCATCGAGAACATAAATGGTTTTCCCGGTGCTCTGACGGCTCAGTTCCGTGGCAAGTTTCACTCTCTGGGCCTCTCCGCCGGACAGGGTTGTCGATGGCTGTCCCAGTTTGATATAAGACAGGCCCACATCCCGGAGTGTCTCAATTTTTCTCCTGATCGAAGGCACACTGTCAAAGAACTCACAGGCTTCTTCCACTGTCATGTCAAGAACTTCGAAAATGTTTTTTCCTTTATATTTCACTTCCAGGGTTTCCCGGTTATAACGTTTTCCATGACACACCTCACAGGGAACATAAACATCCGGAAGAAACTGCATTTCAATTTTTAAAATGCCATCGCCGGAGCAGGCTTCACACCGTCCGCCCTTCTTGTTAAAACTGAACCGTCCCTTATCATATCCGCGGGCTTTGGCATCTTTTGTCATGGCAAATAGTTCCCTGATATAGTCAAAAACCCCTGTATAGGTAGCCGGATTGGATCGCGGTGTTCTCCCGATAGGAGACTGATCGATATTAATGATCTTATCAAGCTGATCTGCTCCAAGAATTTCCTTATGAAGCCCCGGCTTAATTCTTGCCCGGTTGAGAACACAGGCCAGCTTTTTATAAAGAATCTCATTGACCAGAGAGCTTTTTCCTGAACCGGAAACACCGGTCACACAGGTAAAAACACCCAGGGGAAATTTCACATCAATATTTTTTAAATTGTTTTCCCGGGCTCCCTTTAGCGTAAGAAATCCCTGCGGTTTTCTTCTGGAATCCGGTACGGGAATTCTCATTTTCCCGCTTAGATATGCCCCTGTGATGGAATCAGGATTTTTCATTAATTCTTCCGCAGTTCCCATGGCAACGACCCGGCCGCCATTTTCGCCCGCCCGCGGTCCAATGTCCACGATACAGTCTGCTTCCCGCATGGTATCCTCATCATGCTCCACAACAATCAGCGAATTCCCCAGATCACGAAGCCGCTTCAAGGCTGAGATCAGTTTATCATTGTCTCTCTGGTGAAGGCCAATACTTGGCTCATCCAGAATATAGGCAACGCCCACCAGTCCCGAGCCAATCTGGGTAGCAAGACGGATTCTCTGAGCCTCCCCGCCGGATAAGGTTGCTGTAGGCTGGGACAGGCTTAAATAGTCAAGACCCACATCATTTAAAAATCCGATTCTTCCCTGGATCTCCCGCAGAACCTGCCTGCCAATGAGCATCTGCCGATCCGATAGTTTCAGTTCGTTAAAGTAAGTCAGAAGCCGTTTCACAGACAGGGAAGTCAATTCAGAAATATTGTATTCTCCCACAGTTACCGCAAGGGATTCGGGTTTCAGACGCTGCCCGTGGCAGGCATCACACGGAGTCACTGTCATAAAATTCTCATATTCCGCCCTCTGACGGTCAGAATGATTCTCCCGATAGCGCCGGCGGACATTATTGAGGATTCCTTCAAAAGCCACATCATAGACTCCTTCTCCCCGGCGTCCTTTGTAATATACCTTGACTTCCCGGCCATCGGTTCCGTGAATAAGCATGTGCTGAATTTCCGGAGAAAGCTCGCAAAACGGTGTGTTGAGGTCAAAATGATATTCCTTTGCCAGTGCATCAAGAATCGCCCTTGTATAGCTGTTCGAATCGGTAGACGATTGCCATCCGGTAACGACAATCGCCCCTTCTGCAATACTCTTTGTCTTATCGGGAATCATCAGATCGATATCAAATTCCATCTGGAATCCCAGACCATGACAGACCGGGCAGGCACCAAAGGGATTATTAAAAGAGAAACTTCTCGGCTCAATCTCATCAATACTGATTCCACAGTCCGGGCAGGAAAAACTCTGACTGAAATTCATTGGTTGTCCCCCGACAACATCTACAATCAAAAGCCCCCCGGAAAGACGCATCACCGTCTCAATGGAATCGGTCAGTCGATTCTCGATTCCTTCCCTGATCATCAGACGATCCACTATAATCTCAATATTATGCTTTTTATTTTTTTCCAGTTTAATTTCTTCAGAAAGATCATAAAGATTCCCATCGATGCGTGCGCGCACATATCCGCTCCGTTTTGCATCTTTTAAAATTTTTACATGCTCGCCTTTTCTTCCCCGGACAATCGGTGCCAGCAGCTGGATCTTTGTTCGTTCCGGCAGTGTCATCAGAATATCCACAATCTGGTCTACTGTCTGTTTCGCAATGACCTTCCCGCATTTCGGACAGTGGGGAATACCGACTCTGGCATATAAAAGACGAAGATAATCGTAAATTTCCGTCACAGTTCCCACTGTGGAACGTGGATTTCGGTTCGTGGATTTCTGATCAATGGAAATTGCCGGAGAAAGTCCCTGGATATCATCCACATCCGGCTTTTCCATCTGACCCAAAAACTGTCTTGCATAGGAAGACAGAGATTCCATATACCGTCTCTGGCCTTCCGCATAAATTGTATCAAAAGCCAGGGACGATTTCCCTGAGCCGGAAAGTCCGGTGAGAACAACAAACTGGTTTCTCGGTATATCAATATCTATATTCTTAAGGTTATGTTCGCGAGCTCCGCGAATGCGAATATACTCTTTTTTTTCGCTCATAATCCCTCCTGTAATCTCCTTATCTGCTAACTCTATCTGTCATAGTCCCGAAGGGCAATCTTATATTTTTTAAGTTCATCCCTGTAAGCAGCTGCATCCTCAAAGTTAAGCTCTGCTGCCGCCCTTTCCATCTTCTTCGTAAGACGGGCAATTTCCTCTTTCAGCTCTTTTTTGTTCATGGATTCCACATCCTTCGAAAGTCCGTCACCTGTCTTCTTCGAATCCTCTTCATTGACAATGGTGATCACATCCCTGATTTCTTTCTTTATGGTCGTCGGTGTGATACCATGTTCCCTGTTGTATGCCATCTGAATCTCCCGACGACGGTTCGTCTCCGTAATGGCGGCCTTCATAGAATCGGTAATTGTGTCGGCATACATGATAACATGCCCATCCACATTCCGTGCCGCCCTTCCGACGGTCTGAACCAGGGAGGTTTCGGAACGAAGAAATCCTTCCTTGTCCGCATCTAAAATGGCAATCAGTGTTACTTCCGGGATGTCGAGTCCTTCTCTTAACAGGTTAATTCCGACTAACACATCAAAAACGCCCATCCGAAGATCCCGGACGATTTCCACCCGCTCTAATGTATCAATGTCAGAATGAAGATACTTCACCCGGATATCAAGTTCTTTCATATATGAGGTGAGATCTTCTGCCATTCTTTTTGTCAGAGTAGTGACGAGCACTTTATTTTTCTTCGCCACCTCTTTATTGATCTCACTAATCAGATCATCAATCTGTCCTTCCACCGGCCGAACATCAATCGGAGGGTCCAGCAGACCCGTAGGCCGGATAATCTGCTCTGCCCGGAGCATCTCATGTTCTTTCTCATAAATATTCGGTGTGGCGGAAACGAAAAGCATCTGATCAATTTTCTCTTCAAACTCAGAAAAATTAAGGGGACGGTTATCCAGAGCAGATGGAAGCCGAAAACCGTAATCCACCAGCGTCTGCTTCCTCGACCGGTCTCCGGCATACATTCCTCTCACCTGGGGAATGGTAATATGAGACTCATCGATGATCATAAAGAAATCATCCCCGAAGAAGTCAATAAGGGTATACGGAGGTTTCCCCGCCTCAAGTCCGGTAAGATGTCTGGAATAATTCTCAATTCCGGAGCAAAAACCTGTCTCTTTTAACATCTCCATATCAAAATTCGTCCTCTCGGAGATTCTCTGGGCTTCGAGTAATTTATCATGCTCCTTAAACCAGGATACCCTCTCTTCCAGTTCCTCTTTGATTCCAACAACCGCACGTTCAATCTGTTCCTGCGGAACCACATAATGGGAGGCAGGGAAGATCACTGCAAAATTAAGGCTCGCCTTAATCTCCCCGGTAAGAACATCCACCTGCGTGATCCGGTCAATCTCGTCTCCAAAAAATTCGATATGGATCGCATCTTCAAAGGTAGATACGGGAACCACCTCGAGCACATCACCGCGCACACGGAAACTCCCTCTCTTAAAATCCAGTTCGTTGCGTACATACTGTATATCAATCAGGCGTCTCACAACCTCATCCCTGTCAATCTCCATGCCCGGACGCAGAGAGATCATCATCTCTTCATATTCTTTCTTGCTTCCGATTCCGTAAATGCAGGATACAGAGGAAACCACAATGACATCTTTCCGCTCAATGAGTGCCGCTGTCGCACTGTGGCGGAGTTTATCAATCTCATCATTAATCGAGGAATCTTTCTCAATATAAGTATCCGTCGAAGGTACATAAGCTTCCGGCTGATAATAATCATAATAGCTCACGAAATACTCCACGGCATTGTGAGGGAAAAAAGCCCTGAACTCACTGTACAGCTGTGCTGCCAGTGTTTTATTATGGGCAAGAATCAGCGTCGGCTTATTCAGCTGTGCAATTACATTCGCCATAGTAAATGTCTTTCCCGACCCCGTTACTCCGAGAAGGGTCTGAAACTGATTGCCTTCTTTAAATCCCCTCACCAGCTGCTCGATGGCCTGTGGCTGATCACCGGTTGGCTCATAAGGGGATACTAGTTCAAAATGATCCATCTGCAGGTCCTCCCTGTTTTTGTATGCTTTCCTATTCTCTCCGTTCTTTCCACATTATATCAGAAGAAAAAAAGAAAGTACAGAACAAATCCGAATATTTGTTCTGTACTTCTCTCTTAATAAATAATTCCTCTCGTATCCACAATGGCATTCCGTGGACATTTGACCACGCACATGCCACAGCTTAAGCATTCGTCCTCCCGGATAACAGCACAGTTTTCAATCACCCGGACTGCCTGGGCAGTACAGGTTTTTTCACACATTCCACAGCCAATACAACTTGAGGAACAGACATCTTTTGCTGCTTTCCCTTTTTCTTTATTCGAACATTTTACAACGATAAAATTACCACATTCATGGATATGAATAATCTGCTGTGGACAAACTCTGACACATTTTCCGCAGGCGATACATGTTTCCGAATCAATAACGGCGACTCCCCCTTCTCCAATGGAAATCGCATCGAATCTGCAGTTTTCCACACATTTTTCACAGCCGATACATCCGTATTCACACTGCTGCTGCCCATCCCGGCAGGTGCCCTGACAGGCAACATAAGCGGAACGGTAAGGAAATTTTTTCTGAAATGCCATACCTTATTTTTTCCTTTCATATGGAGTGCCGGAGATTGGAAGAGAATATCGTCTCTCCCCATCCCACCGATAATATGCGTCCGTAATAGCAGGTGCCGTCGGAATCGATGTGATTTCTCCAATTCCAATCGCTCCGCAGGCTACCTTAAGACCCGGTTTATCAATGACAATTGGGCAAATCTCAGGAACTTCGTTTGCCCTAAACAGGCCGAGAGCCCCATATTTTCCAATTGGCTTACAATCCTCATCAATCGGATACCGTTCCCTTAAGGCATATCCCATGGACATGACAACACCACCTTCAATCTGTCCTTCGCAGGATAGTGGATTTACAGCCTTACCTACATCATGAGCTGCCACAATTTTTTCAATTTTCCCGGTCTGTTTATCTAGGATGCACATCTGTGTCGCATATCCGTAAGCCACATGAGAAACGGGATTTGGTACATCGGCTCCCAGAGGATCGGTCTTTGCCAGGTAATCCCCATAAAATTCCTGTCCAATGAGGTCTTCCAACGTCTTTCCATCTTTCTTTTCTTCCATAAGTTTCTCGCAGGCCCGTCGACAGGCTTCCCCGGTAATGAGTGTCTGCCGGGAGCCGGAAGTCGTTCCCGAATCCGGTGCAATCCATGTATTACTCCGCTCGTAAACAATATCCTCCCGTTTTAAATCTGTATTCGTCACAACCATCTGTACAAGAACCGTTCCTAACCCCTGGCCGATACAGGACGCTCCGGAATAAATATGGAGCTTCTTATCTTCTTCCACAATCAGTTTTACCCGGCCCCAATCCGGAATTCCCACGCCGACACCGGCATTTTTCATGGCACAGGCAATGCCGACCGGTTTCCCGGCAGCAACCGCCGCATCATATTCTTCTTTCACAGCTTCAAGCGTTTCTACCAGCCCCGTGGACTCATCCACAATCTGACCGTTTGGAAGAACCCCGCCCGGACGAATGGCATTTCGATACCGGATTTCCCACGGAGAAATTCCAATTTCATCTGCCATCATGTTAAGAAGGGTCTCTGTGGCAAAACAGGTCTGGGTCACTCCAAAACCACGAAAGGCTCCCGCCGGTGGATTATTGGTATAATATGCATCCCCCTCAATTTCAAAATTTTCATAAGCATAAGGGCCTGCCGCATGGGTGCATGCCCTTTCAAGAACCGGTCCGCCAAGGGAAGCATAGGCACCGGTATCCGAAACCACTTTCGCTTTTACTCCCATGATTTTTCCATTCTCATCACATCCCATGGTAAAATCCATCTCAAAATGATGGCGTTTCGGATGTACAAGAAGGGATTCCTCCCTCGTGAGGCGAACTTTACACGGAAGTCCTGTAAGATATGTAATCAGCGCGGCATAAGGCTGCACCGTCATATCTTCCTTCCCTCCAAAACCGCCTCCGACAAGACCATTTTGAACCCGGACTTTATCCGTACCAAGAACACGGCAGCACTCATTCATGGTGCAGTAGGCAGACTGATCCGTAGAAATGATTCTCACATATCCATCTTCATCCATGTATGATACCACTGCTTCCGGTTCCAGAAAGGCATGTTCGGTCCATGGTGTTTCAAAATGTTTTGTAATCACATGTTTTGCTCCGGCAATTGCCTCTGTGGCATTCCCTCTGCTCACAAATTTGTGGGCTTGTACATTTGAAGTATCCTCCTCAAAAACAAGAGGTGCATTCTCCGCCGCCGCTTCTTTAATGTTGTGAACGGCAGGCAGAACTTCATATTCCACCTTAATTTTATTTTTTGCCTTCACCGCAGTTTCCATGTCCCTTGCCGCAATCAGGGCAATGGCATCTCCGAGATAATGGGTAAGACTTCCCACCGGCACCATCGTGTACTGGTCGTGTTTTAAATGACCGATCATATTTTCTCCCGGAATATCCTCCGCGGTAAAAACATCAATCACACCCGGCAGTTCCTTTGCTGCCGAAGTATCAATGGAAAGGACTCTGGCCCTTGGATATTTACTCCGGAGTACAGCTCCATAGCACATATCATCCATGTAATAATCATCCGGATATTTTCCGTAGCCGAGTACTTTTTCTTCCACATCGATCCTGTGCACGCGGGAGCCGATTTTCCAGTCATCGTCCCCTTTTTCGGGAATCACTCCGGTCCGGCGGATTTCGGCAGCAATTTTCACCGCGGCAATGATTTTCACATAACCAGTACAACGGCAATAATTATTCCGCAAAGCATATCTGATTTCTTCTTCCGTCGGATCCGGATTTTTATCAAGAAGAGCTTTCGTACACATGACCATGCCGGGGATACAGAATCCACACTGGACAGCACCCGCTTCCCCGTAAGCATAGGTATATACCTTCGCCTCCCATTCACTGAGGCCTTCCACAGTAATAATTTTCTTCCCTTCCAGTTTATCTGTCGTCGGAACACAAGCCTTTACGGTCTGTCCATCAATAATCACTGTACACGCACCGCATGCACCCTGACTACATCCGTCTTTTACCGAAGTAAGATGCATCTCATCCCTTAAAAAGCGAAGGAGAGACTGTTTCTTCTCCGTCTTTACTTCCTGTCCGTTTATATTGAGTGTATACATAGTGTTTCCCCCATTTCATGCCGGATTATTTACTGCACAAAGCAATTCTCCGACTTTTTACTGATTGCTTTCTTTCTGCAGGGATTACAGAAGATAAGAATAATCTCTGCAAACTGTTTCGATCAGATTTGCAAGGCCAAATGGAAGTTTACCGGTCTCTCCCTTCGTCCACTCAAATTCATTACCAAAAAGACGCACCCTGCATCTTACTGTCTCCTTATCAAGAACCGTAAATCCCTGATTTTTACTGTCCGCCATATCTTTTTCATTGGCAAATAATGTAAATTTATCCAGATACGGAGCACTGTCATACGGACAAAAGCTCTTACAGTTTCCACATTCATTACACATATAATCCACATGAATAATCTGGGCTTTTTCCATTCCCGGCACTTTAATGGAAATGTTCGCCCGGTTCGGACACACATCCACACAATTTTCACAGACACTTGAGCAGCCCAGGCATCTTCCCGCTTCCGGCTTATCGGAACTTTCCGCTAAAATTCCTTTCTTTCCGTAACATTCTTCTGCTGCAGCCGGTTTACTCATACTTTCACTTACCGGTTTGCCTGTAATTGCCTCTGCCACTTTAATCGCCTCACCCATGGCTGTTACTACCAGAGACGGACCGTAAAGGCCATCACCGATTACATAGACATTTTCCAGACCGGTCTGTAAATTGGAATCGACAAGAGCCCGCCCTTTTTCATCCACATGAATACCGTTTGCTTCGTAAAATTCACCCGGCACCTTTTCTCCTACTGCTGCGATCACAAAATCCGCCGGCACACTCGCCTGTTTTCCTGTCGAAACGACACCGGCTCTTCCGGATGCATCCATGGCACCAAGTTTCATCTCATTACAGATCAGCTTTCCATCTTCCACCTTAACCGGTGCAAGAAGCTCCTTAAATTCCACCCCATCTGCAATGGCAAGTTCCAGTTCATGCTCATCCGCCGGCATATAACGTTTTGTACGGCGATATACAAGATAAACATGTTCTACCCCTTCAGCGCGTTTTGCTGCTCTTGCCGTATCCATCGCCGTATTTCCGCCGCCGATTACAACCACATTCTTTCCGGGTGTCAGTTTTCCGCCTGCCTTATTAAAATCTTCCAGAAAGTCAAGAGCATTGACTGCTTCCTTTCCCTCTAAGGATAGACGGCCCCGTTTGTAAGCACCTACTGCAAGAATAACCGCATCGTTTTCCTGTCTCAGTTTTTCAATCGATGTGACTTCTTTATTATATATAACCTGAACACCAAGCTTTGCAAGGAATGAAGCATCCTTCTCGATGACACTGTCATCAATTCTGAAATCCGGAATCACCGCACTCACAATTCCTCCAAGGCGATCTCTCTTCTCATAAATCGTTACCGCAACACCAAGTTTTGCAAGATAATAAGCTGCTGCCATTCCTGCAGGACCACCTCCGACAATGGCTGCTTTTTTACCACAGGAAGGTGCCGGTTTTATCGTATCAATTACTTTCTCGTATGCTTTATTTGCACAAAGAAGTTTTGTATCCCGGATTTTCACATCACTTTCATAGAAATTACGGGTACAGTGGCTCTGGCATCCATGGGCACAAATTGTACCGGTAATAAATGGAAGTGCATTTCTGTTTAAAATAACCTGCAATGCTTCTTCATATTTTCCTTCTCCTGCCAATTTCACATACGTCGGAATTTCCTGGTGAATTGGACAGGCATCCTGACAAGGTGCCGTATAGCAGTCGAGTAACGGAACTTTTTCTGCGGATTTTCTTGAACCCGGAAGTTTCGCCGGTTTTACGTGATGTCTGTCTGTAACGGCATCTTCTGCCACCTGTTTTATCGCAGACACATCAATGCCGGTAAATGGAACTTTGCCCTGGGCATCGATAATTTCTGCCATCTGTTTTAATCTTTGATATCCACCCGGCTTTAAGATTGTCGTTGCCACCGTGACCGGCCATACTCCGGCTCCGATAATTTTCCCAATATTAAAAGCATCGGCACCGCCCGAATAGGAGATTCGCAGTTTTCCGTCAAACTCTTCCGACAGTTTTGCCGCCAGGGAAATGGATAACGGATAAAGGGACTTCCCGGACATATACATTTCCTCACTCGGAAGTTCTCCTGCCTTCACATCAACCGGGAAGGTATTTGTTATTTTTACACCAAATTCCAGATTCCTGTCTGATGCCAGTTTCATAAGACGTGTGAGCATTGGAACCGCATCCTCATACTGGAGGTCGTCTTCAAAATGAAACTTTCCAAAAGCTACATAATCGTAACCCATTTTATCGAGAGTTTCCCTGGCAAAATCATATCCTAATAAAGTAGGATTGCATTTGATGAACGTATGCATTTTCTTTTCCGTCAGCAGATAATTGGCAATACTCTCAATTTCCTGCGGCGGACAGCCGTGAAGGGTGGAAATTGTCGCACTGTTACAGATCTCCGGAGAAATGGAAAGAATATCTTCTTTTGTCATATTCTTGAATTCTGAAACATGGGAGAGAAGTACCTCTTTACACTCCTTGAACATCTCTGTGTTCTCTGCGTTTTTCATATTCTCGATAAATGTATCAATTTTTTCTGATTTAATTCCTGCCAGATAATAGCCCACACTGATATTAAACTGGTAGCCATCCATACTGCCCAGTCCGTATTCCTTTGCCAGAAAAGCACACAAAAACCATGCCTTAATATATTCATCCTGGGCCTGTGGTACATATAATTCTGTAGACCACTCACAGTTATAACATTCGTCATCCGCCTTAATACATGGCTTATTTACACAGGCAGCAAGTTCCGCACCATCCATGATCTGTACGGTTTTCAGTTCGAAGAAACGGCTTCCGGCATAATAAGATGCAACGATATTCTGCGCCAGCTGACTGTTTGGTCCCGCTGCCGGTCCAATCGGCGTCTCCAGTTTTCTTCCAAAAATCGTCTGACTTTCTGATGGATCTGCCACATATGGTCTGTGCACGCCAAATACTGTGTTTTTCGTATCATGTTCCTCTATAATCCAGTGTAACAACTGTTCAAAAGGAATACAGGTCATAATATCACTCATACACTCTTCCTCCTATCCGTTAATGCTCTTCCACAGCTTCGCAGATTCTTCCCTGCATTTTGCATAGACTTCTTCCACATCCGCTACTTTCACTTC
This sequence comes from Eubacterium sp., assembly GCA_022776205.1. Taxonomy (GTDB): domain Bacteria; phylum Bacillota; class Clostridia; order Lachnospirales; family Lachnospiraceae; genus Anaerobutyricum. The sequence continues at coordinate 20,737 of JALFIK010000024.1, read as the reverse complement.
CCGGTCTTTCATCAGGACTTTTCCGTTTGCGATCGTCGTGACCACATCCCGTCCCGTCATACCAAATAATATATGCCCGTTAATATTTGTCTCGTCAAGTGGGGTCGGAGAAACATAATCCATCACGATCACATCCGCGGCCGCCCCTTCTTTTAACACCCCAAGAGGTGCTTTAAAATAACGATTTGCAATTGCTGCATTATTTTCAAATAACATCTGTGGTACTTCACTCCATGCAGCATTCGGATCACAGAGATGATGTTTATGAAGTGCATTCGCCACTTTATAAGATTCGGTCATATCATGGGTATATCCATCGGTACCAAGGCCCGTAAGAATTCCCCTGTGCACCAGTTCCATTGTCGGAGGACATCCGCAGGCATTTCCCATATTGGATTCCGGATTATGTACAACCATGGTACCCGTTTCCTTAATAACGTCCATCTCATGGGAATTTACGTAAATACAGTGGGCAAGTAATGTTTTCTCTCCTAAAATATCGAAATCCATCAGGCGGTCCACAATACGCTTTCCATATTTTTTCAGGCAGTCATAAAGATCCTCAATTCCTTCTGCCACGTGAATGTGATAACCAACTTCCGCCGGTTTATTTGCCGCTGCCAGTTCCATTGTCTCATCGGAAATGGTAAACTGGGCATGCATTCCCATCATTCCGGCAATCATGTCCGAGTCATCTTTTAAGGCATAATGGATAAAATCTGCATTCTCTTTTACCGATGCTCTTGCCTTGTCCATTCCGTCCCTGTCGGAAACCTCATAACACAGACAGGCACGAATTCCCAGTTCTTTTGCCACATCAGCAATGGTAAACAAACTTCCGTCAATCTGTCCAAAACTCGCATGATGATCGAAAATCGTCGTCACGCCATTCCGAATACAGGAGATCATCGTATCCATGGCACTGTATTTCGTCTGTTCCAGGGTAAGATGACGATCGATTGTCCACCACTGACCATCTAATATATCAAGGAAGCCCTTCGGATCATATCCTTTTATGCAAAGACCCCTGGCCATGGCACTGTAAATATGTTCATGAGTATTGATAAAGGCCGGCATGATGATTCCGCCCTTTGCATCCACATACTCTGCATTTTTATACTGTTCTTTTAATTCTTTTGTTGTCCCGATCTTCGCAATTTTCGTACCGTTAATGGCAACAGCACCATCTTTTAAGAACGGCAGAGCGGGATTTCTTGTGATTAAACGTCCATTTCCTACAACTAACATTATTTTTCCTCCTCTGTTTTTTCTTTTGGCAGAATCAGATTCAGAACAACTGCTGTAATCGTTGCAACAACGACAGGAGTTTTTCCGAAAATTGTTGTCACCCAATCCGGGAAAGTTGCCAGTGCGGCATTTGCCTGGGTAATTCCCATGCCAAGAGCAATTGCCAGTCCGACAATAGAGGTATTCCGGAAGGTAAGCGGTTTCGATGTAATGAGCTTAATACCCGTCATGGCAATCGATGCAAATACCGATACGGTTGCTCCGCCCAGCACGCAATATGGAATGGTTGTAAGAGCAGATGAAAATTTTGGAATCAGTCCGGCAGCCAGCATAATGACAGCTGCGATACCAAAAACTCTCTTCGCCACAACCTTCGTCGAAGAAACGATACCTACATTCTGACTGAAGGTCGCGGTCGGAAGTCCTCCGAAAAAGGAACATAAAATATTCGTACATCCATAGGCAACGATTCCTCCATTTAATTCACCGGTCGTTGGCATTCTGTCCAGACCACCTGTCGTGGTTGCAGAAAAATCGCCGATTGCCTGAATAGAATTAATGGCAAACAAAACTCCTATGGCGACACAGGATGACGGATCAAACCGGATACCAAAATGCATTGGCCGGGGCAGCTGGAACCAGGATGCAGTAAATACCGGAGAAATATCAACCATTCCAAAGAATATGCTCACAATATATCCTACAATAATTCCGATCAAAATGGAAGCCAGTTTCCAAAATCCCCTTCCATAATGATTCAGGGCAGTGACAACAGTTAATGTAATAAATGCAACAACCCAGTTCTGCCAGGAACCATAGGATTCGTTCCCCACACCTCCGGCCATGTAATTAATCGCCGTGGGATACAGGGACAGTCCGATGGCAAATACAACCGTTCCTGTAACCAGAGGCGGAAAAAACTTTCGGATCTGCCGAATAAATGTACCCACAAAAATTGCAACCACACCGCCGACAATCTGCGCTCCGAGAATCGTTGCAATATCGAACTTCTCCGCAATAGCCTGCATTGTGGCAACATAGGCGAAACTGATTCCCATGATTACCGGAAGTCCTGAACCTATTTGAAACTTCTTTGTTTTGATTACAGGGAAGAGCTGCACCAAAGTAGTGAGTGCAGACATTACAAGTGCCGCCTGAATTAAAATTACCGAATCACTCCCCGACAATCCTGCGGCTCCGGCCACGATGATCGCCGGTGTCACACATCCAACGATCATTGCAACGACATGCTGAAGTGCCAGAGGAAGTGCCTGTGCGAAAGAAGGCTTCCCATCAATCTTAAAAAGCTCATCAGACAGGACCGTCGTCTTGTTCTTTTCATCCTTATTCATTTTACTTTCTCCTTTTTCTGTTTGTGCACCTGCCGTTCTTACAAATCCAGGTACTCCAATGGGACAAGATTCTACCTATTGGCCGTTCCCATGGTGCCTCACCAATATCTTTTGCATGAAAGTGTCATATGAAAGACTCCCATTATAGAGAGACCGGAGAGACCAACCGGGAAAAAGAAGGAAAATCTTCCATATAACATTATCAGTTCTTTATAACGAATTTTCAAATTTTTCATCATTACCAAAATTTTTTTGGTGTTGAAACCTTCGAATATCAAGTTATACGTCCATGCAATCTGACAATGCTTTAGTGTTTAAGAAAATATCAAACTAGTATTTTTACTAAATACGACTTTCATTGGCCTCATTTTATCATCATTTACCACAATATGCAACCGGTTTTCAATAATTTTTTTTTACAAAAATAATTTTTTCAATTTATTAGAAAAAACAGAACCTTGCTCTAAAAAATATTTTTTTGCACTAAATTTTTTTTGATTTTTCTCTTGATTTTCCAAATTTATCTGTTATAGTAGTGTGTAGAGAGACCAATCAATGTTACTGGAAAGCGAGGTTATATCATGGCATATCTGGACATACTCAGGCAAATAGCAGACGGGCTGGCAGCCCAGTTTGGAGAAAATTGTGAAATCGTCATTCACGATCTTCATGAGCGTTCCCCGGAAAATTCCATCGTCTACATCATAAACGGGCACGTGACCGGAAGAAAGACCGGTGATGGATCTTCCGGAGCAGTGCTTAATGCACTGAAACATTATGAGAAGCATGGTACTCTTACAGACAGGCTGGCCTACCTGACCAAAACCGATAACGGGAAAATTTTAAAATCGAGTACCCTCTATATTAAAGATGAGACGGAAACGCTCCGGTATATTCTGTCAATCAACTATGACATCACAAGTCTTCTCGCAATTGAGACGAGCATTCACTCCCTGATTGCCTGTCACGACAGAGACGAGGAGAAACCGGATTCCTCACCGAAAACGATCACACATGATGTGAATCAGCTTCTCGACGAACTCATCGAAGAATCTGTCCGGCTTGTGGGCGTTCCCGTCCCGCTTATGTCAAAGGAAGATAAGATCAAAGCGATTAACTTCTTAAATGATGCCGGTGCTTTCCTAATAACAAAATCAGGGGACAAGGTTGCAAAGTACTTCGGTATTTCAAAATATACCCTGTACAGTTACGTAGACATTAATAAATAAATTTATCTTACTTAATTTTCAGGAGGATTTTGATAACTATGAGTCATTTAGCAGACAAACAGATTAAATGGACACTCAATCACATTGCAAAAAGTGATGATGTCCAGGTAAAGAACATGTCAAAAGAAGAGATGATCAAAGCCGGAAATTTTCACAAAAGTTTCCCCCAGTATAACGTCACTCCTCTTACGAAGCTTTCCAATCTGGCAGATTACCTGGGATTAAAAAGCGTATATGTGAAAGATGAGTCCTATCGTTTCGGGTTAAATGCTTTCAAAGTACTTGGCGGTTCTTATGCGATTGCAAGATGCATTGCCGATGAACTTGGCAAAGACGTCAGTGAAGTTCCTTATTCTGTTCTGACTTCCGATAAATTAAGAGAGGAATTCGGACAGGCAACCTTCTTTACTGCCACCGATGGAAACCATGGACGTGGCGTCGCCTGGGCAGCAAACAAACTTGGACAAAAATGTGTCGTAAGAATGCCTAAGGGAACTACCCAGACCCGTCTTAATAACATCGCAAAAGAAAATGCGGAAGTCACCATTGAGAATCTTAACTATGATGACTGCGTAAGAAAAGCCGCAAAAGAAGCCGAAGAAACAACCCGCGGCATTATGGTACAGGATACTGCATGGGAAGGATATGAAAAAATTCCTACCTGGATCATGCAGGGATACGGGACCCTGGCCATGGAAGCGGACAGACAATTAGAAGAAGACGGATGCCGTCCAACCCACATTTTCATCCAGGCCGGTGTCGGCTCTCTTGCCGGTGCAGTGATCGGATATTTTGCAAACCGGTTTAAGGAGAATCCGCCAGTCATGGTTGTCACGGAGGCCAATGCGGCAGACTGTCTGTACCGTTCCGCTGTGAAAGCCGACGGAAGCCGCGTGGATGTCGACGGTGACATGCTCACCATCATGGCAGGGCTTGCCTGTGGGGAAGCCAATACTGTTTCCTGGGATATTTTAAGAAACCATGCCAGTGCTTTTGTTTCCTGTCCGGACTGGGTAAGCGCAAACGGAACAAGAATTTACGGCTGTCCTCTCCGCGGGGATAAACAGGTCATCTCTGGGGAATCCGGATCCGTAACCATGGGACTTCTCCATGCCATCATGACAAAACCGGAATACAAAGATTTAAAGGATGCATTAAAACTGGATGAAAACTCGCAGGTTCTCCTCGTTTCTTCCGAGGGCGATACCGACCCGGACCGCTATCATGAAATCACATGGGAAGGATTATGCGGAACAGAAAAAGAACCATTTGAAGATTTAAAATAGAATCATTTTACAGGAGGAATTCGAATAATGTTTGATTTTGATAAAGTAAAAGAAGCTGCAAAAGGATATGAAAAAGACATGACCGCTTTCTTACGGGCAATCGTTAAGAATCCGGGAGAAAGCTGTGATGAGAAGGCTCACATCGAAACCATCGCTGCCGAGATGGAAAAAGTCGGTTTTGACGAAGTAAACATTGATCCGCAGGGAAATGTCATCGGTTTTATGGGTACGGGCGACCAGATTATTGCCTATGATGCCCACATTGATACAGTAGGTATCGGAAACATTGACAACTGGGAATTTGATCCATATGAGGGCTATGAGACAGAGACAGAAATCGGCGGCCGGGGTGTTTCCGATCAGTGTGGCGGTATTGTTTCCGCTGTATACGGTGCAAAAATCATGAAAGATCTCAACTTAATCCCTGACGGGTACAAAATCATGGTTGTCGGTACCGTACAGGAAGAGGATTGTGACGGTCTTTGCTGGCAGTACATTATTAATGAAGATAAAATCCGTCCGGAATTCGTTGTTTCCACAGAGCCAACCGACGGAGGAATTTACAGAGGACAACGTGGACGTATGGAAATCCGTGTTGATGTCAAAGGGGTTTCCTGCCACGGTTCCGCTCCGGAACGAGGAGATAATGCAATCTACAAAATGGCAGACATTCTTCAGGATATCCGTGCGTTAAATGAAAATGACGCAGAAGACGGCACAGAGATCAAAGGCCTTGTAAAAATGCTTGATCCAAAATACAACAAAGACTGGAAGGAAGCCCGTTTCCTTGGTCGCGGAACCGTAACAACTTCCCAGATTTTCTACACTTCACCAAGTCGTTGTGCAGTTGCAGACTCCTGTTCTATCTCCCTTGACCGTCGTATGACTTTCGGGGAAACATGGGAAAGCTGTCTTGATGAAATCCGTGCTCTTCCAAGTGTAAAAAAATACGGAGACGACGTTACTGTTTCCATGTACAACTATGACCGTCCTTCCTACACCGGATGTGTTTACGAGATTGAATGCTACTTCCCAACCTGGGCAATTCCGGAAGATCACAAGGTAACCAAGGCATTAGAAGCGGCTTACAAGGGACTTTACGGAGATAAGAGAATCGGTGCACCGGAAACACTGGCCATGAGACAGGCCCGCCCGTTAACAGACAAATGGACTTTCTCCACAAATGGTGTTTCCATCATGGGAAGAAACAACATTCCTTGCATCGGCTTTGGTCCTGGTGCCGAAGCACAGGCTCATGCTCCGAACGAAAAAACATGGAAACAGGATCTTGTAACCTGCGCTGCCGTATACGCCGCACTTCCGACTCAGTATGCAAAATAATTATTTCTTAACTGCTTTTAATACATATAAATATTTCAGGAGGATTTATAATGAAAACATTACAGACTTATATCGATAAATTAAATAAATTAAACTTTAAGGATATGTACAATGGAGATTTCTTCCTTACCTGGGAAAAGACAGATGATGAGATCGAGGCTGTCTTTACTCTGGCAGATGCGCTTCGTTATATGAGAGAAAATAACATCTCCACAAAAGTATTTGAGAGTGGCCTCGGAATTTCCTTATTCCGTGACAACTCCACAAGAACCCGTTTTTCCTTCGCTTCTGCCTGCAACCTTTTAGGTCTGGAAGTTCAGGATTTAGATGAAGGAAAATCCCAGGTTGCCCATGGTGAAACTGTGCGTGAAACAGCGAACATGATTTCCTTTATGGCTGACGTAATCGGAATCCGCGATGATATGTACATCGGAAAAGGAAACAAATACATGCATGAAGTCGTTGACGCTGTTACACAGGGAAATAAAGATGGTATCTTAGAGCAGAAACCTACCCTTGTAAATTTACAGTGTGACATCGATCATCCAACACAGGCCATGGCCGACATGCTCCACATTATTCATGAATTTGGCGGTGTAGAGAATTTAAAAGGAAAAAAGATTGCCATGACATGGGCTTACTCTCCTTCCTACGGAAAGCCGTTATCCGTACCTCAGGGAATTATCGGACTGATGACCCGCTTTGGTATGGATGTGGTTCTTGCTCATCCGGAAGGATACGAAGTATTCCCTGAAGTAGAAGACGTTGCCAGAGCAAACGCAGAAAAATCCGGCGGATCCTTCACGAAAACAAATAGCATGGCAGAAGCTTTCAAAGATGCTGATATTGTATATCCAAAGAGCTGGGCTCCGTTTGCTGCCATGGAAAAACGTACGGAGCTTTACGGGAACGGTGATACAGAAGGTATCGAGGCACTGGAAAAAGAACTGCTCGCACAAAATGCACAGCATAAAGACTGGGCATGTACCGAAGAACTCATGGCAACAACGAAAAACGGACAAGCGCTTTACATGCACTGCCTGCCTGCAGATATTACCGGTGTAAGCTGTGAATCCGGTGAAGTAGATGCATCCGTATTTGATCGTTACAGAGATCCGTTATACAAAGAAGCAAGCTACAAGCCATACATTATCGCTGCAATGATCTTCCTTGCTAAATTCAAAGATCCGGCAGCTGTTTTAAAGAAACTGGAAGAAAAATCTACTCCACGAGTATTTGAATAATATTACAGGGGGGTATATTTCATCATGGCAAAGAAAAAAAGAATTGTTATTGCTTTAGGTGGTAACGCTCTGGGAAACACACTTGCCGATCAGATGAATGCCGTAAAAATCACAGCCCGCGCCATCGTCGATTTAATCGAAGAAGGCTGTGAGGTTGTGGTAACCCACGGTAACGGTCCGCAGGTTGGCATGGTAAACAACGCCATGCTCGCCCTGCGTAACGAAGATCCTGATCAGCCAAACATCCCTCTGTCGGTCTGCGTTGCTATGAGCCAGGCTTATATTGGCTACGATCTGCAAAACGCACTCCGCGAGGAACTCATGAATCGTAATATGACGGATATCCCGGTTGCCACCATGATCACACAGGTACGCGTTGACCCGGATGATCCTGCTTTTGATCACCTTTCCAAACCGATTGGAAAATTCTATACAAAAGAGCAGGCCCAAAATTTAGAAAAAGAATTCCACTACACTATGGTAGAAGATGCCGGAAGAGGTTACCGTCGTGTTGTTGCCTCCCCAAAACCTGCAGAGATTGTGGAAATTGACACGATCCGTACCATGGTCAATGACAAAAACCTCGTCATTGCCTGCGGAGGCGGAGGGATTCCCGTTGTGAGACATGGAAATCATTTAAAGGGTGTCGGGGCCGTAATTGATAAGGATTTCGCAAGCTGTCTTCTTGCAAAAGAGCTTGATGCAGATTACCTTATCATTCTCACTGCAGTAGAAAAGGTAGCCCTTAACTTCGGAACACCGGAAGAAAAACTTCTTTCCGACATTTCTGTTAAAGAAGCAAAACAATATATCAATGAAGGACACTTTGCTCCTGGATCGATGTTACCAAAGGTGCAGGCAGCTGTTGACTTTGCCGGGTCAAAGCCGGGGCGTACCGCTGTGATCACTCTTCTTGAAAAGGCAAGAGATGCCATCCGCGGAGAGACCGGTACTGCCTTCCATCTTTAATCCATCCTCTTTTATATCACGAAAACCGTCTGCAGAAATTGCTTCATCTGCAGACGGTTTCTTTTTCCTTTCCTAATTTTCCATACACATTTCCCTTACCAGATATTCCATTACTTCTTCACATCGTCTGATATCCTCTTTTTCAACAAATTCATCCGGTTTATGTGCATATTTTAGATCACCCGGACCATAGGACATACACTCCCTGTTTCCAAGCCTTCCCGCAATCACTGCCGAATCTGTATAACCGGGGAATACCCCTGCTTTCTTTTTTTCTCCGGTCACTTCATAAACCGCTTTCCGTAGATTTTCAAGTAAAACGGATTCTTCATTTTTCTCCACAAAAGGGCGATTTCCAGTGATTTGGTATTCTGTCCGTATTCCATGGATTTCTTTTCTTACACTTTCACAGGTTTCTTCTGTAATGTTAAGCATCTCCTCTTCGGTAACCGGCGGTGCCAGACGAAAATCCATCCAGATTTTACATTCGTCCGGTACGACATAAGGCTGATAGCCCCCCTGAATCTGTCCAAAAGTAACCGTAGTCTTTCCCATCTCTTTATCAGACACCGGAAACTCTTCTACCTTTTCTCTGATTTTAGTAATAATTTTTGCTGCAGCTGCAATGGCATCCGCACCTTCTTCTGGTTTACTGGCATGAGCCGTAATTCCATGGACAGACAATTCTACCCAGAAACGCCCTTTATGTGCCATCTGGATTTCCCCTCCGGTCGGTTCCATGTCAAGAACATAATCCTCTTTTGTGACATATCCCCTGTCAATCAGGTGATCTACTCCTTTCATATCCCCTTCTTCATCCACCGTACAGATCATTCGAAGAGAACGTTTCATTTTCTTTCCTTTCTCCACTTCCTGTGCCACCCGTCTAAAGACCATGAGGGCACAGGAAAGCCCGGACTTCATATCACAGGAACCCCGTCCATAAATTCTTTCTCCTTCTGTCTTCCCCCCAAAGGGTTCCCTCGTCCATCCCTCTCCTTCCACAACCGTATCCATATGACAAATCCAGACGAGAGCAGGTTTCTTTTCATCTCCCGGGAGCGTGGCAATCACATTTTTCCGGTCTGGCTCTACCTCATCCTCAATAATTTGCACATCACAACCTTTTAAAAATAATTCCACAGCCTCTCTCATCTCCCGCTCACCGGTGCCCGGATTCGTGCTCTGAATTCGAATCAGTTCGGCTGTAAGTTCTTCTGCTGATTTACAATTTTCTATTGCTGACATTCTTTTTCTCCTTTGAAATGTACCTCTCCCCGAAAGGTCTTTCCATGCCGGAAAATGGAACATTTTCTGACACAGAAAAAGAGCCCCGAAAGGCTCTTTTCCATCCTAATGTATAATATTAATTATTCTTTAACGCAACAACTTCAATCTCAACTAAAGCACCCTTTGGCAGAGCTCCAACCTGAACGGCAGATCTTGACGGATAATTTCCTTCACTGAAATAGGTAGCATAAACTTCATTCATTTTCCCGAAGTCTGCAATATCTTTTAAAAATACTGTGGTTTTCACAACGTTATCCATCGTACATCCTGCAGATGCAAGAACAGCTTTCACATTTTCAAGAGACTGTTTTGTCTGTCCTTCAATATCTGTTGCAACAATATCACCCTTCTCAGGACAGATTGGAATCTGACCGGAAAGGAATAAAAGATTTCCTGTATCTACTCCCTGAGAGTACGGTCCGATTGCCTGTGGTGCCTGATCTGTACTTAAAATTTTTTTCATCATTCATCAACCTTTCCTTAATTATTTTTTATTACAATAATAATTTATCACTCATTCTCCCTTAAGTCAACCTTTATATAAAAAAATTTTAGTTTTCAAAATTATTTTGTATGTATGGAAATCTAAGAACTACAGGAAGAAAGACTTCTCGTGTCTGCACTTTTTTAATAACAGAAAACAGAAAAATTTCCCATCAAAGAACAAAGGCAGTTCCACCTGGGAGCTGCCTATTTCAAACTATTTATTACTTTTACGTTTTCTCATCACGATAAAGACTACCAGAAGCAGCGCGATTACCGCAACGGCAATCCAGGTTCCGATCGGAGTCTGGTCACCGGTTTTCCCGGACTTTGACTTCTTCGTTGAACCTGTTGTATCCTCTTTATCATCTGTTGTCTCTTCTTCGGAATCATCCTTATCCTTAACGGTATTTTTCAATGTAATAGATCCTGTTGTCTGATCCATGGAAAGGACTACCTCACCCTCACCACTTACTTTATATGCAAAATTATCAGGATCCAGCTCATTGCCGTCCTTATCTGTCTCCTCAATAATGAAGGTCGTTTTCTTTCCTTCATCCAGAGGCACCGGAACCGTAACTGTATCATTTTGTTTCAGTTCAACAACTGTAACAAGCTCTGAATCCGTATCACTGGTTTTCTTATAGACAGAAGCATAGAATGTATCATCGGTCGTCGTCTCTTCTCCGTCTTTTCTCACTAACTTCTTAATGGAAAGATCGCCCTCGATGAGGTATTGATCCGGTAATTTATAAAAAATATTGCTCAGCGTAATACTCTTCTCTCCGGAAACATCCATTTCTATCTGATTACTTCCACTTTCAACGTCTCCATCACCAATGACGCATTTAAATGGTCGTCCGAATTTATCATTTTGTTTCTGATCAAAAGCAATTGGTGTTCCCTTCTCATCCGTCTCATACAAATAATAAATTCCCTTTGGCAGATTCTCATAAGTTGCAGATTCACTGCTTGTTCCCTGAAAATGGAGTTTTTTCAGGTAATCCTTCTGATAAGGGATTGTTCCGCTCTCATCACAGAACAGGCCAACATAAAAGCTGTCATCTGCCGGCTGAATCTTATATGTATTTCCCGTAGAATCTGTATAATACAGCTTCTTTGTCACGGTGAGAGAACGGGTAATACTCTCATTCTTTTGTCCTTTCGGACTAACCTTCACATCATAAATCCAATTCTTTCCATCCTCCATATAAGGAACCGCCACAAGAAACGGATCAACCGTTCCGTAAGCAGAAGGACCTGACTGAACAATCAGATACATGGCCTGAGACAGATTCGGAAAGACTGCCACTCCGACTGTGTCTGTTGCGACTGTTTTATCTGCCTTAATTCCCACATCCTTAATCACATGAACGAGTTTCTTTGCACTCTCCACGTTGGCCTGTGCCGATGTGATCTTATGGAGATCCACTCCACTTTTGGCAAGACTATCTTTCAGCCGGAAAGAAACAGAGTTACTTTCCTCAAGATCTCCAACCTGATAAAGGGAAAATGATACATTGCCTTTATCTGTTCCCAGATCATTTAATGTGAGGGTAATACTCCCTGTTTTATCCTTGTCATAGGTTTCCTCCGCCTGGGTCGGAACGATCATCCCGAGTAACATTGATACGATTGCTGCAATTGCCAGAAAACAGGCTTTCCATTTCGTAAAAATTTTTTTCATTCATTTACCTCCTTCTTCAAGCTTTTTTTCGGCGTTTCTTAACCAGTTGTGCCATCTCAAACAATACTGCCAAAAGAACAATGAGGATGGAAACTAAAAATGTCTTCTGTTTCCAGATCCATTTCCAGAGATTCTCTTTCACTGTATTTTTCTTCGCAGGTTCTTTATAAGGGATCCTGTAACCATGAATCAAAAGCCTGTGAGTATTTACACCGTAAGGTGTACAGGTGACAAGTGTAACAAGATCCTGTCCTTTTTCCACGACCAGATGATCCGTCTGCGACGGTTCAACCGTCTCAACAGAAAACACCTTATAGGCCAGTGTTTCTCCCAGAATATGAATATAAAATATATCCTGTTTCTTTATCTGATCAAGATTTGAAAATAATTCTGCACTTGGCAGTCCCCTGTGTCCCGTAAGAACGGCATGAGTATTCTCTCCTCCCACCGGGAAGGATGTCCCCTCCAGATGACCGATTCCCCTCTCAAGAACTTCAGAAGAAGTTCCGTGATAAATGGGAAGATACAGGGAAATCCTCGGTATCTCTATGCTTCCCAACACACCACTTTTATCAATGGCAAGCACTTTATCATACCGCGCATCCTTTTTTTCTCCTTCCTCAGAAAAGGCATCTGATAATTGCACTCTCTGCTCTGCCAGTTTCTTATTATAAATCGCTGCTTCCTTCAGATATTTCTTTTTATCCGCCTCACTCATGGTACCTACCTTGGTATCATAAGCATCCATGAGCTTATTCTGTTGAATCTGATTATACAGGCTGCTTAGCACCGGATAATTAAAAATAAGTAAGCCGGCAGCAAAAAGCAGAATGACTGTGGTTCTCATTAATTTACTTTTCATACTATCATCCTATTTCTCCCGGATTTTCTTATTCTTATCTTAACACATAAAGAATAAAATTCAAATACATTCTTTCTGAGAAACAGAGATTTTCTTGTGATAATAAAATAATCCCGAAGTTCCATTCTTTGAATCGTCATTATGTGACATAAACTAAAACAACTGTCCGCACCATCAGAATAACCCCGGCTATAGCCGGGGTTATTGGATTAATCTATTACAAATATTTCTCTGCTATTTTTCTTAAATCTTCCGGTTTCTTTTCAAACCATTCATCGTAGGTCATGTCCTGACGGGAAATCTCTTCTCCCAGATCCACAAAGAAATGAGGAATATCCTCTGCGGTCATGATACCCCATTCTTCTCCAAAACGCTCTTCTCCCTGTCCATCATATCCGTTAACAAAGAAGGCAAACGCCGGTTGCATCTTACCATCTACCTTCTTTGACGCTCCCCGGAATCCTAATTGACCAATCTGGTGCGTTCCGCAGGAAGACGGACATCCTGAGATATGAATCCGTGGAAGTACTCCGTCTGCAAAATTATGGGCATCCACTTCTTGAATGATTGCCGCAAGAAGGCCCTGGGAATCTCTGAGCCCCACCTGACAAATCGTGGATCCGATACAGGCTACGGATGTTTCGAACAATGTTTTGGCTCCGTCTGAGGTTACGGAAAGTACCTTCTTTGCTTCCTCTCCGTTCAGATTAATAATGTAAAGCGTTTCATCTGGTGCAATGCGAAGCTCTGCTTCTTCCATATCTCTGATTACACCATAAAGTTCTCCAAATTTATCAACCGGAATGATCCCGCCAATCGGATGATAAACAACTGTATACAACCCTTCCTGTTTCTGCTCGATAACACGGCTGTCAAAAACGGTACTTCCATTTCCTTCCTTCATATGGGAAATTTCTTCCACAGTCATGGAAAGATCATATTTCCCTTTTACATCATCCAGTTTTTTCTGAAACGCCTCTTTATATCCTTCCTCTCCAAGGGTTTCCTGCATATAGCGGGTTCTTGCCTTTCCGCGATTCTCATAATTGCCATAGGTAATAAATGTCTCAATCATAGCCTTAACATAATAAAGTAATTCGGATGGAGCCACATCTTCTCCAACCTTCACTCCAAATCTCGCATTATTTCCAAGCCCGCCGGCACTGTACACATCAAAATTTCCATTCTCTCTTGCCACAAATCCCAGATCACGGAAAGTAGCATGGGTCACGTTGGCTGGAGAATTAGAAAATCCGACTTTCAGTTTTCTCGGCATATGCACTGCTTTAATCTGAGTAATCAAATAGTCGGATACCTTCTGTGCAAAAGGCAGTACATCAAAATATTCCCCCTTCTCCACACCAGACAGCGGTGACACCATGACATTACGAGGAAAATCGCCGCCGCCACCACGGGTAATAATCCCGGCATCGAGAGCCTCTTCCATAATATCTCCGACAAATTTTCCCTCCACATTGTGGAACTGTACTGCCTGGCATGTGGTAAGATGCGCTTTGTTTATCTGATATTTTTCCACCGTATCTGCCAGAAATTTCAATTTGTCCTTCGAAATTCTTCCTCCCGGCAGACGGAAACGAATCATGCTGACATTCCCGCCTCTTTGCGCATAACTGCCAAAACCCCCGGAAAATCCCTTATACTCTTTCATGCTGACTTCTTTTCCGTAAAATTTATCTGTCATTTCACGAAAGTCTTTAATATCTTCCCTGAATTCCTTCATTAAATTCTCCATAAATTCTCCCCTTCGTTGTCAAGATTAACAAAATGCTTTATTTTTACCATTCTATAGTATATCATAAAGTACTGCTGTAAAAAAGGATAAAGTATATTCTTTTTCTTGTTAGCACTCATTTTAAATGAGTGCTAATTTTTTCTTGACATTAAGTAGAAGTGGTATTACTATAGTAATATCGACAAAACAGCACGTCTGTATAATTAAAAACGTGCACAAATAGAAATATAATATAAGTAAGGAGATGCTATTATGGCAAAACAGGGCAGTTTATCAATCAACAGCGAAAATATTTTTCCTATAATAAAGAAATGGCTTTATTCTGACCACGATATTTTTATCCGTGAGCTGGTCAGCAACGGCTGTGATGCCATCACAAAACTGAAAAAATTATCAGTGATGGGAGAATTTGAAGAACCGGAAGGAAATCAGTATAAAGTAGAAGTGTGGGTTAACCCGACAGACAAGACCATCGTATTTAAAGATAACGGTATTGGAATGACAGAAGATGAAGTGGACGAATACATCAATCAAATTGCTTTTTCTGGCGCGGAAGCCTTCCTCGCCCAGTACAAGGACAAAGCAAATGACGAGCAGATCATTGGCCATTTCGGACTTGGTTTTTATTCTGCATTCATGGTAGCCGACAAAGTTACCATTGATACTCTCTCCTATATAGAAGGAGCAAAGCCGGTACACTGGGAATGTGACGGCGGTACAGAGTTTGATATGGAAGACGGTGACAGGGAAGAACGGGGAACAACAATTACTCTGTACTTAAATGATGAAAGTTATGAATTCTGTAACGAATACCGCTGTCGTGAAGTTCTGGACAAATATTGTTCCTTTATGCCGGTAGAAATCTATTTCTTTAACGAGGAAGAAGAAGAGAAAAAAGCAGAAGAAGCCGCAAAGAAATCCGCCGAGCAGGAGATTGTGGACGTGGATACCGAAGAAGAGAAATCTGAGGAAGAAAAAGAAACCGATGAAAACGGTGATGTTACCCTGGATGACGAAATTGAAGAGGACGAGGAGGAAGAAGAGGAAGAAGACGATACTCCAAAGCCGATCAACCAGATTCATCCTCTCTGGACAAAACATCCAAATGACTGTACGGAAGAGGAATACAAGGAATTTTACCGCGATGTATTCCACGATTACAGAGAACCTTTATTCTGGATTCATCTGAACATGGATTATCCGTTCAACTTAAAAGGTATCCTGTATTTCCCAAAAATCAATTCCAAATACGATACCATTGAAGGAACCATTAAATTATATAACAATCAGGTATTTATCGCAGACAACATTAAAGAAGTCATTCCGGAATATCTGCTCTTATTAAAAGGTTGCATCGACTGTCCTGACCTGCCTCTTAATGTATCAAGAAGTGCTCTCCAGAACGACGGATTTGTAAAGAAGATTTCCAACTATATCACAAAGAAAGTTGCGGAAAAACTTTCCGGTATGTGCAAGACCGATCGTGAAAACTACGAGAAATACTGGGACGATATCAGTCCATTCATTAAATTCGGCTGCATCCGCGATGAAAAATTTAATGAGAAGATGAAAGATTATATCATTTTCAAAAATATGGAAGGAAAATATATTACTCTTCCGGATTACCTCGAAGCAGGAAAAGAGAAACATGAAAACCAGGTATTCTATATTACCGATGAAGTTGCCCAGTCCCAGTACATTAATATGTTTAAAGAGCAGGAAATTGATGCAATCTATCTAACACACCAGATTGACACTACATTTATCACTCATCTTGAGCAAAGAAATCCTGATGTTAAATTTACCCGTATTGATGCAGATCTTACCGAAAACTTCAAGGAAGACCTCAGCGAGGACGAGGAAAAGGATCTGACAGAAAAGCTGGCCGAAAAATTCAAAAAGGCAACCGGAGTAGAGAACCTTATACTGAAAGTAGAGAAGCTTAAAAATGCAGACGTTCCTTCCATGATCACCGTTCCGGAACAGACGAGACGTATGGCTGAAATGATGGAAATGTACGGCATGAGCAACAGTTCCACCGGACTTGGTACAGAAGGAGAAACCCTCGTACTTAATATGAATAACGACCTTGTAAAATACGTTCTGGAAAATGAGGAAAATGAAAACACAGAACTGATTTGTCAGCAGCTTTACGATCTTGCCCGTCTTGCAAACCATCCGTTAAAACCGGAGGAGATGACAAAGTTCGTCACCCGCTCCAACAAAATCTTATCTGTCCTCACTAAATAAAAGACAAAAAATCCCGGCGGGAGATTCCCGCCGGTTTTTTTCAATCATATTTTCTTTACTCATAGAATTTATTATATTCTTTATCGTTTTTCTTCAGTTCCGTGTTAAGATATTTCACACCGTATTTTTCCGGGAGCGTTTTTTCGCCGGAGAATAAATTGGTTCCGAGGCCGAGACGATTTCCATCAATCTGAACACCCAGGGCTGCCAGTGTGGTTGGAAACATATCCATTGTGGAGAAATTTCTTTTTCTGGTCACTTCTTTTTTATAAGAACACCCCGGATTAATAATCACATTATACACGGTCCTCTTATAATCATCATCCAGATTCGTCCAGAATGGGTCTGCCGTATCAACCATGGTCGTATGATCACCCGCAATGATAATGGTTGTATTCTCAAAGAAATCCTGCTGTTTTATCCAATTCACAAAATCATAAACCTGCTGGTCTGCACAAGAAATTACATTTGCATACTGATACTCATATTGATTTTTACACAGTCGACATTTGTATCCTTTTGGATAATGGGTATCTACTGTAAGCATTGTAAAGTTGAACGGCTGTCCATCCTCTGCCATTTTTTTCAGATGTTTTTTAGCCCTCTTATAAAGGATTTCATCTTCATGTCCCCAGAATACCCTGTAATCTGACGGGATATCACCCTCTTCAATTGCGGAATTATAATCTTCAATCTGATAATCCTTATGGGTTTTAAAATAAGTGTCACGTCCGGCAAAATCTCCGTTGCTTCCACATAAAAACATCTGTTTGTAACCTTCTTTATTAAGAATATCCCCGAGAGAAGTCAGTCCCGGAAGGAACTTTCCAAACATTGAACCTGTGTTCTCGAGTTTCAGATTTATTCCTGCCGTCTGGGCAATCAGCCCCCCTGCTGTGTATGCAGTCGCCTCCAGGCACACGGATCCGCCCAGCTTATTTGCTCTGTTTGAGAAACTTACATTTTCTTTTGCAAGTTTCGTCAGGTTCGGGATATAATTATCGTTCATATTTCCGCCATTAGCTTCATCCATGTAACTGTTCTCCATGGATTCCAGATAAATATAAATCAGATTTCTCTTCTTCTCAGGAAATGTCATATTCACACTGGATGGATCCACGTAATTATCCTCATAAAGTGTAGTCGTCTGTTTCAGGCTGTAAAGATAATCCCACATACCTACATTCGTACCCTGCACACAGATCGTATTTACAAGAAATACTACCAGGGCAATTTCAATCATGATCTTACTCCATCTCGGAATTTTCCTCACCGGAAGTTCTCCCATATGATGAAGCGCCCTCACAATCAGCAAATATGCCAGCACAATGGTAATTGTAATTATGAACGGTGGTATAATACCCGACTTAATTATACTGTTAATAATCGTGCTGTCAGTCCCTTTAATCGGACTGGTAAGCTGCAACACGATAATTGAAAATGAGACATCCCCGCAGGTCGTTTTTACCCAGTGCACCAGATATGTAGCAAGGGATGCCAGCAAAATAGAAAGTATGGAAAGAAATCCAAATGGAGCCGACAGAATTTTGATCGGCAGTTTCTGATCTGTCTTTATCTGAAATTCCTGACCGGTACGGAACAACAGGAACAAACACGGAAGTAACAAAAATGCTGCAAGATACATTACAAACCGCATTCCTTTTTCCTGAATACGTTCTTTATAATTTCCGTTAATTTCTATACGGTCCAGATCAAATTCATTTCCGATTTTTTCCCCCAGAACAAGCTTAACGGCAACGGCATCTGCCCCTTTCACCGGAATTAGTACTGAAGTACTTCCCTTCTTCATAGAAACTTCTTTTTTCTTTCCATAACGGAATTTCTCTTCCATTTCTTTCTTATACTTTACTTTCACAAGGGTTTTCTGGGGCAGCGGTTTTGAAAAATAAATCTTTATATTATCAATTCTGGTTTTTTCTATTTTTTTTATTATTTTAGGCCGGGCTTCTCGTACTCTGAAATGCCCATTATCAATGTCATATCTACGAAAATCTTTCTGTTCAAGCTGCAGAGTCTGCGGTTTTAATGCGATTTCTTCCCGGACACCGGAAATATGCCACGCAGATAACACTGCCAGTAAAATAACAAGAACCACTCCGATTCTCCTGTGGAGTTTTTCCTTTACACAATGGGCGATTCCCACTGTAAGTATAAAAATGACAAAGGCAACTGTCAGTCTCTTCAAAATCGGCGGAGCCCAGAAACTTAATTTATTCATGCCGCCCTGCAAATACAGAACTGCAACAGCCCCAAGACCTATACTCAAAAAAGCAGCCAGAAAATAAATAACCGCTTTTTTCTCTTTGTTAAACTGCTTCGGTTTTGTTTCCATTATTTTTCTCTCCGTATGCTTTCTTTAATGTTTTTCTTAACCTTTTCCAAAGAAAAACAGCGGAAAGTCCCTTCATCCATTGATAAACGGACCATCCGCTGTTTTTAAGCGAAACATTCGCTCCGCTTTGTTCTTCATCGGTTTCTTATTCAGGATTCCCGAACTAGAAACGAGCCGGATTCAGCTTCACTCCCGGGCCCATTGTGGATGTCAGAGTAGCACTTCTGATATACTGGCCTTTTGCAGCTGCCGGTTTTGCTTTAATAATTGCATCTATTAATGTCTGGAAGTTTTCGGATAACTGCTCCTCTGTGAAAGAAGCTTTTCCGATTGGCACGTGTACGATATTGGTCTTATCCAATCTGTACTCAATTTTACCGGCTTTTAAATCCTGAACGGCTTTTGCAACGTCCATGGTAACTGTACCGGCCTTTGGGTTTGGCATTAAGCCCTTCGGTCCGAGGATACGACCGAGACGACCTACCACGCTCATCATATTCGGTGTGGCAACAACCTTATCAAACTCCAGCCAGCCTTCGTTCTGAATCTTAGGAATCAGTTCTTCTGCTCCTACATATTCAGCTCCTGCTGCTGCAGCTTCCTCTGCTTTATCACCTTTTGCAAATACGAGAACACGCACTTTCTTACCTGTACCATGAGGTAATACAACAGCTCCACGAATCTGCTGATCTGCGTGACGTCCGTCAAGACCCATCTTGAAATGAGCTTCGATTGTTTCATCAAATTTTGCACTGGCTGCTTTTTTTACGATGGCAATGGCTTCCGGTGCATCATATAAGTTTGTTTTATCTCTAAGCTTTGCAGCTTCCTGATATCTTTTTCCTCTTTTCATTTAAATAACCTCCTGTGGTATTATCGGGAGCGACCCTCCCACTTCGTTGTATCTGTCAAATCCGATTAATCTTCTACAGTAATGCCCATGCTTCTGGCTGTACCAGCAATCATGCTCATTGCTGCTTCAATACTCGCTGCATTTAAATCAGGCATCTTCATCTCTGCAATTTCCTTAATCTTATCTTTGGAAATTGAAGCAACCTTTGTCTTATTCGGAACGCCTGATCCGGATTTGATATTGCAGTATTTCTTTAATAATACTGCTGCCGGTGGTGTTTTTGTAACAAAACTGAATGTTCTGTCCTGGTATACTGTAATAACTACAGGAATGATCAAATCGCCCTTGTCTGCTGTTCTGGCGTTGAATTCCTTTGTAAACTGGACAATATTCACACCGTGCTGACCTAAAGCAGGACCTACAGGCGGTGCTGGTGTTGCCTTTCCTGCCGGAATCTGTAATTTAATATAACCTGTAACTTTCTTTGCCATGATAGCTAACCTCCTATTGTGGTAATTGCGGGAATGTCCCTCCCAC
>JALFIK010000016.1 GCA_022776205.1 Eubacterium sp. | reverse complement strand
CCGGATTCGCTCATCTCTGTATATAAATCATTTCCCTCACGAGTACGTTCTCCTACTCCTGTAAATACGGAATATCCGCCGTGCTCTGTCGCTACGTTACGGATCAATTCCTGAATGAGGACGGTTTTTCCAACACCGGCTCCTCCAAACAGACCAATCTTTCCACCTTTTTGATACGGGCAGAGAAGGTCTACGACTTTGATACCAGTTTCCAGAATTTCTGTTTCCGTGGACTGTTCCGCAAAGGTCGGGGCTTTCCGGTGAATCGGATTTCTCTTCACCCCTTCCGGCAGTGGCTTCTTATCAATCGGCTCTCCTAATACGTTAAAAATACGTCCGAGAGTAACCTCCCCTACCGGCACGGTAATCGGTCCGCCGGTCGCCGTGACTTCCATTCCCCTAACAAGTCCGTCTGTCGGACCCATGGCGATACATCTTATAATGTCATCCCCAAGGTGCTGGGCTGTCTCTGCAACCAGTTTCGAACCATCTTTTCTGCGGATTTCAACGGCATCGTTAATTTCCGGAAGAACACCCTGGTCGAACCGGATATCCAGAACGGCACCGATGACCTGCGTGATTTTACCTGTATTTTGTGCTGCCATTTATTTACTCCTTTATTTTCGTTAATTCAGAGCTTCCGCACCTGAAATAATCTCCGTAAGTTCCTGCGTGATCGCACCCTGTCTTGCCCGGTTAAATGCAACGGACAATGTAGCGATCATGTCTTCCGCATTGCTGGTGGCTGCATCCATCGCCTGCATTCTGGCACCGTTTTCACTGGCAACCGATTCGATGAATGCTCCATAGATGATACTGTTCATATATTTCGGAATGAGCAGATCCAGAGATTCTTCTGCCTCCGGTTCGTAATTCATCGGAGCTTCTTTTCCCTCTTCTTTCTTTCCCTCCGCCAAATCTTCCTTAACTTCCACCGGAAGGAGTTTAATCAGTTTCGGGATATGAACCACCGTATTTTTAAATCCGGTATAGGCAAGATAGATCTCTCCCACCTCTCCTGCCAGATAAGCGTCAAGTACTTTCCGGCCGATTTCCACCGCATCGGAAAATAAAGGTTCATTGATAATCTCGGAATCATCCGACACGATCTCATACCCTTTTCTCGCCAGGGACTCAATTCCTTTTTTGCCGATCCCGTATATTTTTGCATCCTCTTTTGCAATATTACCTGACTCAACAAGTTTTACCACATTACTGTTATATCCTCCTGCCAGTCCCCGGTTAGAGGTGACCACGATCACGGCTTTCTTACCGGAACCGTTGGAACGCAGATACGGATGATCAATATTCCCGGAACGGGAAAGAATCGACTGGACGGTATCATACATTTTATTAAAATATGGTTTGGAATCTTCTGCTCTCGTTTTTGCTTTCTGCAATTTTACTGTGGATACCAGCTTCATGGCTTTTGTAATCTGCTGCGTACTTTCGATACTCGCTTTACGCCTTTTTATATCTCGCATTGATGCCATATCATCTCACCACCTTAAAACTGCTCTTTAAACTCGGTAATTGCCTTCTGCATTAATTGTTCCGTAGCATCATCAATATTTCCTGTCTCACGGATTGTTTTATAGATTTCCGGATATTTCGTATCAATGAATTCATATAAGCCTTCTTCAAAGGAAGCAATCTTTTCTACCGGGATATCCAGCATATATTTTCTCGTCACTGCGTAAATGATCACTACCTGTTTTTCAACCGGAAGCGGTTTATACTGTGGCTGTTTTAATACTTCCTTGATTCTCTCACCCTGGGCAAGTCTCTCTCTTGTGTCATCATCAAGTTCGGAGCCAAACTGGGCAAAAGCGGCAAGCTCACGATACTGGGCCAGCTCCGTACGGATTGGTCCCGCAATTTTCTTCATGGCCTTAATCTGGGCTGCTCCACCTACACGGGAAACGGAAAGCCCGGCATTGATGGCCGGCCGGAAACCTGCATGGAACATCTCTGTCTCCAGATAGATCTGACCATCTGTGATGGAAATAACGTTTGTCGGAATGTAGGCAGAAACATCACCTGCCTGGGTCTCAATAATCGGGATGGCAGTAAGGGATCCTCCCCCTAACTCATCGGAAAGCCTTGATGCTCTCTCTAACAATCTGGAATGTAAGTAGAATACATCACCCGGATAAGCTTCTCGTCCCGGTGGTCTCCGAAGTAATAAGGAAAGGGTACGATATGCCGTGGCATGTTTACTCAGATCATCATAAATAACGAGAACATCCTCGCCTCTTTCCATCCACTCTTCTCCGATGGCACATCCTGCATATGGGGCAATATACTGCAACGGTGCCAGCTCACTGGCCGTGGAAGCGACAACCGTTGTATAACTCATGGCATCATGTTCTTCCAAAGTTTTTACGATATTGGCAACCGTGGACGCTTTCTGTCCGATCGCCACATAAATGCAGTGCATATTCTGCCCTTTTTGATTAATGATCGTATCGACTGCAATGGCAGTCTTTCCTGTCTGACGGTCTCCGATAATAAGCTCACGCTGGCCCCTTCCGATGGGAACCATGGAGTCGATTGCCTTAATACCGGTCTGCACCGGTGTATCTACTGCCTTACGGTCAATCACACCGTAGGCAACTCGTTCCACCGGACGGAATTTATCGGTCTCGATCGGACCTTTTTCATCGATCGGCTGACCGAGGGCATTCACAACACGGCCGGTAAGCGCGTCACCAACCGGTACTTCTACCACACGACCGGTAGTCTTTACCACGTCACCTTCGCTTACCGTCTTAGAATCACCAAGAAGTACTACGCCGACATTGTCTTCCTCCAGGTTCATGACCATGCCGTATACTTCACCCGGAAATTCCAGAAGCTCGCCCTGCATTGCATTTTCCAGACCATGAATACGTGCAATTCCGTCTGCCACCTGAATTACCGTACCGACATCTGTGGTTTCCAGTTTTGCCGCATAATTTTTAATCTGTTCCCTGATTACGGAACTGATTTCTTCCGGTCTTAAATTAACCAATGCTTACCACACCTTCTTTCTCCAAATTTGTAAAGCGACAGTCTGTCGCTGTATTTTCATTCACTGTCCTCATGAGAGGGAAATCTTTGAAAGTCCCTTGCCAAGCTTTTCGATCTGGGTCTTTAAGCTGCTGTCCATAACCCGGTTTCGAATCCGAATCACCAGGCCGCCAAGAATAGACGGATCTACATGATATTCCACCTCAAATGACGTATAGCGGGTTGTTTCTAAAAGTCTTTGTTCCAGTTTCTTTTTCTGTACGGAACTTAATTCTGTTGCCGAAGTCACACTGGCAGTACCAATTTTTTTATACTCCTTCGCCCTCTCAATAAAATGGGCAAGTATTGCCGGAATATCGTTATAGCGGTCTTTTTCCACAATAATACACAAAAACCCAGTGATTTCTTCGGAAACGTTGCCGGTAAAAACATCCTTCACAATGGCAATTTTTTCTTCTTTGTTGATCTCCGGATGGGCAAGAAGGGAGAGTAATTCTTTATTCTCCTCTAAAATCTGTGCGATTCCTTTCACTTCCTCGTAAAAATCATCCACCCGTTCTTCTTCTATGGCAAGTTCAAACAAAGCATCGCCGTAAATACTGCTTACCCGTTTAGCCATGTCTCATCCCCCATCTCCTGTAAGGTCTGCTCAAACAGAG
>JALFIK010000003.1 GCA_022776205.1 Eubacterium sp. | reverse complement strand
GTTTTCAGTTTCCTGTCTGTAAAGGAAAATGTCCGGCCGGATACCGTGCGAATCAGTTTATAATCTTTCTCTGTCTTATACTCCTTTTTACTGGTGCTACGATAAATTCTGAATTTCGATGCACTTCTTATATTTCCATCGCGTCTTTTCCATTTCAACTTAACGGATGTTGCCGACACCGCCTTTGATGAAACGGAAAGTGATAAATATGGCTTCTGGGCAGCTGTTACTCCAGACGGTACAAATAAACCGACTAATATGACCGCTGTCAGAAGTACTGCTAAACATCTTTTCCTACCTTTCCGTGCCGTTTTCATACTTTTCCTCCTCCTTTTCATGATTCAGATGAAAGAATCTCTTTTTTCAAAAAAATATTAAGAAAATCAATATTTTTCTGACATTTTCTTTCTTCTCTTTCAGTTTTTCGATTATAATTTTATAATATAATAATTTCAAAATTTCATCAAGAAGATTCTTTCTTTATTTTTTCTTTTTTACGCATCCAGGCAAAAATACTGACACAGATGATCACTGACACAAATGAACCCGTTGCTGTCGCCAGCCCCATGGGAAAGAGAGTGTCCGGAAAATGAATCGATGCCAGGTAGGCGAGGGGAATTCTTGCACAGGTTATCGAAATTATGTTATGGATAAAGGAAAGGATCGATTTACCGCAGGCACAAAAATACCCACTAAAACAAAAATGAATGCCCGCCAGTATGCAGTCCCACACATAGCCATGCATATACTGGGTGCCAAGACGAATCACTTCCGGATTACCCGAGAACAGGCCAACAAAAAATCCTGATGCACACTGCATCACAATCACTGCCAGCATTCCGTAGGAAACAGTAATCCCAATTGCATAATACAAGGTTTTTCTTGCCCTCCCGTCTTTTCCGGCTCCAAAATTCTGTGCCCCCACGGCAGAAACCGTCGAGAGCATGGAAGACGGAACCAGAAAAAGAAAGCTGATTATTTTTTCAACGATGCCTACCGCAGCGGCATCATTAAGTCCTCTCTGGTTGACAATCACCGTAATGATAAGAAAAGCAATCTGGACAAAACCATCCTGAAGTGCCACAGGAAGCCCTACTTTTAAGAGTTGTCCCATAACTCTCTTGTGCGGTTTAAAATGTTTCTTTTTCAGAGAAATCCCCATCTTGCTGCGAAAAATCACAGCGAGGGATATCAGCACACTGATTGTCTGGGAAAGGGTGGTTCCAAGAGCAGCACCGGCAGGTCCAAGATGAAATACACCAATAAAAAGAAAATCAAGAATAATGTTAAAAACGCAGGCAACGGCCACAAAATACATAGGGCTTTTAGAATCTCCCATCCCCCGGAAAATCGCACTGATAATATTGTAAGCAGTAATAAAGGGGATTCCGATAAAACAAATTGTAAGATAAATCACTGTTCCCTGCACTGCTTCCTTCGGCGTGGACATCACGGAAACAATCGGTCCCGCAAAAGCAAGGAGCAGTCCGGTAAAAGCCACGGAAACTCCCAGAAATAAAATCACCGTATTTCCGATTGCCACAGAGACATTCTCCTTTTCTCCCGCTCCCACCGCTTTTCCAATCAACACGGTAGAACCCATGGCAAGGCCAACAATCATGACCGTAATCATATGCATTACCTGGCTTCCAATGGAAACAGCCGTCGTACTTTCCACTCCGTTAAACTGCCCGATGATAAAAAGATCGGCAAGTCCATAAAGTGTCTGCAAAAAATAAGATAATAAAAAAGGCAGGGCAAAAGACAGAACCGTCTTAAGCACACTGCCTGTTGTCAAGTTTTTTTCCATTTCAGTTCTCCCACTATTCTTTCATCGGTCAAGTTTCGGCAACAGAAAAGCTACCACACCGACAACCAAAAGGATCGGCAAAGCAATTTTCACGAGTCCGATTACGACCATTCCGATGAGAATGAGCGGCAGTAAAATGACTGTACATAATATTTTGGAAATACCCCAGGCTGCCCGGATGGCAAACAGAAGGATCTTCCCGAAAACAAAAAACATTAAAATTGTAAACAATAAGGTCAACATATTGCAATTCCTCCTCTTTCGCTTTTTCAACACAGTCCTATTATAATCCGTGTCTGACAAAAAAGGAACTAAAAAATTTCAGAAGATTTACGCTTCATATCGGTCTATGTACATAACAGCAAC
Organism: Eubacterium sp.; assembly: GCA_022776205.1. Classification (GTDB taxonomy): domain Bacteria; phylum Bacillota; class Clostridia; order Lachnospirales; family Lachnospiraceae; genus Anaerobutyricum. The sequence goes on along the minus strand of JALFIK010000003.1, from coordinate 1,922 downwards.
ATAATTGATTAATCTCTTTCTTCCATGGACGAATAATCCACATGCTGTCCGACGTACTTGTATGCCGGTCTGATGATCTTATTACCGTTTAACAGCTCTTCTAAACGGTGTGCGCACCAGCCTGGGATTCGTGCAATCGCAAAAATAGGGGTAAACAGTTCTTCCGGAATTTTCAGCATGGTATATACGAAACCACTGTAAAAATCCACATTGGCACAGACATTTTTCTGCACCCTGTGTTTTTTCATGATCAGATCACCTGCAATCTTTTCCACCCTGTCATAAAACAGGAATTCATCCATCATCCCTTTTTCCTCTGACAGACGTCTGGCACAATCTTTTAACAAGACTTCTCTTGGATCTGACAGGGTATATACGGCATGTCCCATTCCATAAATCAGCCCGGATCTGTCAAAAGCCTGCTTATCCAAAATCCGGCCGAGGTAAGCAGCGATTTCCTCCTCATCCTTCCAGTCTTTCACGTGGGACTTAATATCACGGAACATCTTCTGTACTTTCAAATTCGCTCCACCGTGGCGAGGTCCTTTTAACGAACCTATGGAAGCCGCAATTGAGGAATAAGTATCGGTGCCCGAAGAAGTGACAACATGTGTCGTAAACGTAGAGTTATTTCCGCCTCCATGTTCTGCATGTAAAACCAGGGCGATATCCAGAACTTTTGCTTCCAGTTCCGTATATTTTCCATCAGGACGAAGCATTAACAAGATGTTTTCCGCCAGAGACAACCCCTTCTTTGGGTTGCGGATCATCAACGTTTCATCTTTTCGAAAATGGCAGTAGGAACGATAGGAATATACTGCAATAAGCGGCAGCTTGTTAATCAGCTCCAGAGACTGTCTTAACACATTCATCGGTGTGATATCATCCGGGTTGGAATCGTATGTGTATAAGGTTAAAACACATCTTTGCATCGCGTTCATAATATTCCGGTTCGAAGCTTTCATGACAACATCCCGGACAAAACGATTGCTCAGTTTTTGCATTTCTTCCATAACATGCAGAAAATCCTTAAACTCCTTTTCCCCCGGAAGCCGGCCAAACAAGAGCAGATATATGGTTTCCTCAAATCCGAATTTACGCCCTTCTAAGCCTGATACTATGTCATTAACATTACAGCCCTGATAAAATAACCGCCCATCGGAAGGGATCTGCTCTCCATCCACATTCTGATATGCCACCACATCAGAGATTTCTGTAAGACCGGTCAGCACACCCTTTCCTTTCGAATCCCGGAGACCTCTTTTTACATCATACTTTTCATACAATTCTTTATCGATTCGATGATTCTTCAGCAATTCCACATTAAGTTGTTCAACAAATCCCCGCAGTTCTCCCATTTCGTCAAAACTTAACATTTCATTTTCATTTTTCATCCCGTATAATTCATTCATGGTTATCACCTCCGGAAAAATCACAATAAAAAAACGACAAGGCTTATTAAGACCTCATCGTCTGCAAATAGTACTGATTCCTATTTTAGCAAAAATATGATTTATTGTCAATTCTTTTTCCGTCATTATTTCTGTAATCTGACCAATAAGGCAACCGTTTCCACATGCATTGTGTGTCGGAACGTGTGAAAGTTCATTATTGTAAGGCTTTGCACCGCCTTAATAATACCGTAAAATAGCGGTTTTTTCAATGGTTCAGATTTTAACGCTTTTAAAGGCTTTTCAATATATGTTTCATTCGGTGTCAAAATGGTGGCATTGCCACCGAATCACAGCAACTCGTTTACCTTTGCCTGTACTGCGTTGTAGTCATATCCGGCAGCCGTCAGTTTTTTCTCTCATATAATCGTCATATAAGAACGAAAAAAGCAAAGGTGTATATTTCCTTACCTTTGCTCTTAAGTCCTGTCTTTGAAGAAATCAGCCCATTCGGTGTTTTCATCATCGAAT
>JALFIK010000134.1 GCA_022776205.1 Eubacterium sp. | reverse complement strand
CTTCTTCGGCTTTAACTTTGAAACGGTCTTTCCTGTTGTCTTATTCTTTGATATGTTTACAGTTTTTACATTCTTAAACTTTGAAGAAGTACTATACTGAATCTCATATCCTGTTGTCTGTGTTGTCTGTTTCTTCCACTTAACGGTAAACTTCTTTTTGCCCGCTGCTAGCCCCGAAATACTTGTGGACTTCGGATTGATCGTGAATGTTTTCTGAACCGTTCCACTGTAATTGCCTTTAAACTTTATTGTTACAACATAACTTCCAACATTTTTCATCCCCTTCGCATAGGAAACTGTGTAATTGGCTGTGCTGATTTTATTTCCTGTGCGGTCCTTTACCGTAACCGACGGTTTTTTTACTTTTCCATTATAGGTATAAGATGCAGCAGACAGGCGGATATCCGAGACTTTCGGAATTACTTGTGTCGAAAGTATCCGGCTGCAGACGGAGCATTTTGTCACAATTTTACCGTCACTGTTTGCTGTTGCCTGCGTTACTGCAGTTTGTGATCTGTGACCATTCTTACACGGATCCGGTTTTACCGGATTTATTGTTAAGATCGATCCAAATGTTGCAGTGTCATCATAAGGAGCCGGATTAATACCGATCATATCTGATGACAGATCCCTGATTTGTCCATTTATACTAAGTTTTGTTTTCTCTTTATCAAAATAATATCCGTCATCTGCCCCCGCCTGCGTCAGCTTAATGTACAGACCGTAATTATAGGATGTATTTCCCTTGAACTCTGAAATTAATCCTTTATACCATCCACGGTCAACATATTCGTTATTCCAATAATCCGAGCTGGAAATAATGAAATCATCACTGCCTGACCAGCTTTCATAGTCTATGTAATACGGTGCGTTCTCCGGCACTTTTCCTGTAAATACAGGCTTATCTCCCGCTTTGAAATCGGTGGTTACTCCATTAATTTCAATGAGTTCGATCGGCTTTTTTTCCTGCCATTTTGCATAGAGCTGTTTATCATAACCCATGAACCCATTTGAATCTGTCGCCTTATCTACCCAGTCATAATTGGATGTATCTTCAATCAGACTGTCAGAATCAGCCGTTGACTTATAACACCATCCAAGGAAATTGTAACCCTTTCGTTCTGGAACATAGCTTCCTATATCGAAAAATGTTGTGCCGTTCCTACTGAACTCATAGGTCGGATTTTCCTTTCCATTGATTGTTCCGCCGTTGGTGTTGAATGTAACTGTATAACCATATTCAAAACTTGGAGATAATGTTTCATCTCCCCAGTTATAGCTTGCATTTAACAGGTCGTCCCCGTCAAAAGAATAAACTGTCTTTTCGCCGTCATTTGTTTTTTCAGCAAAAGTAAGGTTTCCTACCCATTCTTTAAAGTGATAACCCGGACGAACCAGATTAGGCAAAATAATTTCCTGCTGACCATTCTTTACATAGTAGCGATCCGGCAGTCCTTCCTCTTCTCCCTCACGCAAACCCGTATAAGCCAGAGTATAATAAGGTTCATAGAATCGAATGGAACAGCCCCATCTTTGTGTGGAAAGTGCATCGACGAGAAGCGTATCACCATTTTTTCCGCCGTAAATATCCCCTTCATCTTTAGTGGATGATCCACTTACATTTATAAGAACGATTGGGGTTTTTGTATTATTCACATACCCCGCATTGACCGATTTTGTTGCCTGATCATTAAGTGCAGTTGCTAAAAGTGCTCGATTCGTTTCATCATCATCTCGGATGTGACTAAGGGCATTATTTAAATCTCCTTTTTCATAAGCCATTTTTATGACATTATAGGTATTGCGTGGGCCAGGTACGATCTTCGCATACAGCAGCTTAGAACAGTAAACATAAGAATTGCCACGATGATAATCATCATCCTGTTATTCAGTAAAAGGTTCACCGAACTCAAACTAATAAGAGCAGAAACCACATTATTCACTGCTCTTCCCATTCCTGCCCATAATGCCGGTTTTCCAGTATACCTGGAAATGTCCATATAGCTTGTCGTAAAATATACAGCAAAAAAACCTGCCGACACGTAAAAGATCGTCAACCCAAGCAGGAAAGATCCTCCAAATCCCATAATAACCAGGGAAATCAAAGCCAGTAATGCAACCATATACATCACCATATTCATATATCTTCTATCTTTGATGTCATACAAAAACCCTGCCAGCACCCCGCTAACAGCCAGAAACAATCTTGGCCATTGGCCGATATTAAATACTCCATCCGAATGAACCAGTGTCACGGCATTGTCAAGCGTTGAAAAAACACAGGTAAGGATTGCCACGATCAAAGTCAAAAGCAACAAGGCCGACCTGACAGAAATAGTATTCCGAAACCGATTGTCTGAATCTCTATTTTCATCGGTCCTCTTCCATTTGGGCAGGAATAAAAGAATGAAAATCATAACAAGGCTAAGAATGATTAAAACAATGCTCTGTTTCAAAAAATCGTTCACGAAATTATTGTTGATAAACTGGATGCCAATGCCAATTGCATAAGATATCCCTGTAACTCTCGCAAGGTAA
>JALFIK010000197.1 GCA_022776205.1 Eubacterium sp. | reverse complement strand
TGTCAAATGTAAGGGAGGATTGAGTAGAGCGTCAAAGAAAATATGGGCTTCCCTTGGATATTCATTAAAAAAATCCATACGGGCAGCCATATAGCTTTCCAGATTTTTTGTTCCATCCCGATTCTTTATATACCGGATTAATTTTTGTTCGCTGAGTTTTAGGCAGGTGAGGTAAATTTCATCTTTCCCCGAAAAATTGTGGTAAATCAGTCCTTTGTTAATTCCCGCTTTGCATATGTTGTTGATTTTTCCTCCGGAATATCCATTATTTCCAAATTCATTCATTGCAGCTTCGATGATTTTAGAAACTGTAATTTCAGTTTTTTCACTTTTTTTCATAATTTATTCGCCTCATATTATTAACCAACTAGTCAATAATATTATACGACTTATTATCTATCCGGTCAATAATGAAAAAAGTCAGAACAAGAGGAGAAAATATTGTTATGGAAGAAACAGGAGTTTATTGATATAATTAATATATCGTTTTGAAAGGAGAGATAAATAATGTATAATTTTTCACTGAATATTCCAACAACAATTCATTTTGGAAAGGGGATGATTTCCCATCTGAATGAATTAAAAGAGTATGGAACGAAGGTTCTTCTTGTTTATGGTGGAGGATCTATTAAGAAAAATGGGATATATGACAGTGCGATGAATATTCTCGGGGATGCCGGCCTGGAGGTGGAAGAGCTTGGCGGTGTTGAGCCGAATCCGAGGATTGAAACAGTACGGAAGGGTGTGGAGATTTGTAAAACGAAAAATATAGATATGGTACTTGCCATTGGTGGGGGAAGTACGATTGACTGTGCAAAGGTAATTGCAGCGGGAGCAAAATATGACAAAGATCCATGGAATCTCGTTTTGGATTCCTCTGAAATTAAGGATGCTCTGCCGATTTTCGATGTTTTGACTCTGGCGGCAACGGGTACGGAAATGGATCCGTTTGCGGTGATCACAGATCTTTCGAAGAATGAAAAATGGGGAACCGGCTCTCCATATATGGTGCCAACCATGTCAATTCTGGATCCGGAATATACCTATTCTGTTTCGAAAAAGCAGACAGCGGCCGGAACGGCAGATATGATGAGTCATACGATGGAGAATTATTTTTCTATGGAAAATGCGGACTGTCAGAAGTTTATGGCAGAGGGTCTGCTCCGTACGATGATTAAAAATGGACCAATTGCCTTAAATGATCCGACGAATTATGATGCCCGTGCCAATCTTATGTGGGCAGGAACTCATGCCATCAACGGAAATGTCGGTGAGGGTTGTTCTCCGTCCTGGTGTGTTCATCCAATGGAACATGAACTGAGTGCATTTTACGATATTACCCATGGAGAAGGGCTGGCAATTCTTACTCCTGCCTGGATGGAGTATATTCTGAGTGAAAATACATTAAATTATTTTGTGGATTTCGCCAGAAATGTGTGGGGATTATCTGGAGATGATGAATGGGCTCTTGCCCATGCAGGAATTGATGCCCTGAAGAAATTTTTCTTTGAGACAATGGGACTTCCGTCCAATTTAAAAGAAGTTGGTATCACAGATGAGAAGAATTTTGAGATTATGGCACAGAAGGCCTGTGAAGGTTCAGAAGGCTCCTTTGTTCCGCTGAGCAAAGAAGATATTATAGAGATTTTCCGCATGGCATCCCGGGATTAAAACAGGAGTATGGAAAGAAGAAAGCGGAATTAATATAATAATTAAAAACGGTCTGTAGTTCTGATTATAAAAAAAAGCTGTTCAGAACTGCCGACCGTTTTTTATGTAACAGGAATTGTTTTGTCTGATTTCTTATTTGCCCTGATTCTGGAATACCAGGCAGGCGGCACCCATGAGACCACAATCTTCTCCCAGGGCTGCCGGAACAATTTGGATATTATCTTTCAGAGAATCATAAACTTTTTCTTTCACTCTCTTTTCAATTTCTTCGATAAATCCCGGAATTTTCAAGGCTACGCTTCCACCGAGAACAAAAATATCCGGATCAAGAACACCGTAGAGAATGGCAAGAAAACTGGAGAGGTATTCATAAGCATCTTCCATGATTTCTTCTGCTTTTTTATTTCCGGAGCGGGCAAATTCATAAACTTCTCCTGCATGGGCAACATGAAGTCCGGCATTGATCGCCCTGCCGGTGATTGCAGTACCACTGGCAATTGCTTCAATGGCTCCCTTCTTTAATTCTCCATGAACCGGACCGTCTTTCCAGAGGATGGAATTAGCAACTTCCTGTGCAAAACCGCGACTTCCCCGGTAAATCTTTTTATTGACACAGAATCCGGCTCCCACACCGGTAGAAATGGTCAGAAATTGAACGAACGCTTTCTCTTTTCCCGCACCGATGGCTGCCTCGGCCAGACAGGCCAGATTGGCATCGTTTTCAAGATAGACAGGAAGTCCGGTAATTTTACTTAATTCTTCTGTGAGATGATAGGAATGCCATCCCGGAAGATTTGGCGGAGTCAGAATAATACCTCTGATCAGATCCAGGGGCCCCGGACAGGAAATGCCGATTCCTTCCACAGGGTATCCGAAGGATGTAATTACCTCGTTGATTTTTTTCATGGTCAATGCGGGATTGTCAGCATCTGTTGAAAATTGTTCTCTCTCTAAAAGATCATAATTTTCATTTAAGAGAGCAACACGTGTGTTTGTTCCGCCAACATCGATTCCTACTGCGTATTTCATACTTTATTTCCCCCTTCGTTGTGATCAGTCGCTTCAATGATTCTTAAGGTGCAGATTTTGTATTCTTCTGTTTATTATACGAAAATTATGATAAAATAGCAATATTAACGTCAGAAGAGGAGGAAAAGAATGTGAAAACAATAAGAGTGGTGGCTGCTGTTATTTGTGACAGCATAAAAGAAAAACATAGAATATTCGCCACTGCCCGTGGATACGGGCAGTTTAAAGGATGGTGGGAATTTCCCGGCGGTAAGATCGAACAGGGAGAAAGTCCGAAAGAGGCCCTTTTAAGGGAAATCCGGGAAGAGTTGGATACAGAAGTCCGAATTGGGGATCTGATTCAGACCGTTGAATATGATTACCCTGAATTTCATCTATCCATGGACTGTTACTGGTGTGAAGTGGAAAAAGGTAATCTTGTTTTAAAAGAAGCACAGGAAGGAAGATGGCTTACAAGAGAGACAATAAATTCTGTAAAATGGCTCCCGGCAGATCTTGGCCTGGTAGAAAAGATTAAAAGGTTTTATTTATAGAATATGAGTTTTCCACGACCGTTTTTCTTTGCCTGATGAAGCGCTTTATCAGATTTTTCGTACATTTCGATAAAGGATGGTTTGGCTTCGGCGATAAAGGCCCCCATGGAGATACCGGTTTTTCCGTCAATTGTTTTTAATGTCATGCTGATTTTGTCAAAAA
>JALFIK010000175.1 GCA_022776205.1 Eubacterium sp. | reverse complement strand
ATTTTGAGGAGATATATATTGGAAACAGAGGTAATTGAAATAAAGAATGCTTCTCCGGAGACAGAGGAGGCATTAAAAAAAGCAGGCGAAATCATCAGAGCCGGAGGGCTGGTTGCCTTTCCGACGGAAACCGTCTATGGTCTGGGAGCGGATGCACTCAATGCACAGGCTTCCGCAAGAATTTATGCGGCGAAGGGAAGACCATCTGACAATCCGCTTATTGTTCATGTATGTGAGTTTTCCCAGGTGGATGAGATTGCCCGTGAGGTGCCACAAGAAGCACGCAGGGTGATGGAACGGTTCTGGCCGGGACCGCTCACTATCATTCTTAAGAAAAAGGCCTGTGTACCTGACGGGACAACAGGAGGACTTTCCACTGTGGCGATTCGCATGCCATCTCATCCGTCTGCCCGGGCATTTATCCGGGAAAGCGGCAGGATGATTGCCGCGCCAAGTGCAAATACATCAGGACGGCCAAGCCCGACACTGGCTTCCCATGTATATGAGGATATGAAGGGGAAGATTCCGCTGATCCTTGACGGAGGACCTGTGGGGATCGGCATCGAATCCACAATAATAGATATGAGCGCGCAGGTGCCGACAATCTTAAGACCGGGATATATTACCAGGGCCATGCTTGAGGAAGTACTTCCGAGAGTGGATGTGGATCCTGCCGTGACAGGGAGGACCATGAAGAAAGATGTGGTGGCGAAGGCACCGGGAATGAAGTATCGGCATTATGCGCCAAAGGGACAGCTTACCCTGGTGGAAGGAAAGAAAGAGAAAGTAATTCATAAAATTAATGAGCTTGTAAATGATAAGATAAAGGAAGGATATCAGGTTGGTGTGATTGGAACGGATGAGACCATATCATCCTATTCTTCAGGAATGGTAAGGAGTATCGGCAGCCGGGAGAAACCGGAGACGGTCGCTGCCAATCTGTACCGTATTCTCCGGGAGTTTGATGATATGGGATGTGACTATATGTATTCGGAAAGCTTTTTTGAGCAGGGCCTGGGGAATGCGATCATGAACCGTATGCTGAAGGCGTCGGGATACCATCTGATTTCACTTTAGGAGGTGTTGGCTTGGAGTTTCATAAGATTATAATCGTGGGTGAGACGAATATTTGCAGAAGCTTTATGGCAGAATCTATTTTAAGAGGAATTCTGGAAAGGAGAAACTGTCAGAATATAGAAGTGATCTCCAGGGGCCTGGTCGTACTTTTCTCCGAGCCGGTGGCACCGGGAGCAGCGAGACTGCTCAGGGAGAAAGGGTATAAGATTGAGGATTTCCGTTCCTCCCAGCTTACGCAGGAAGATCTTGCCTCAGCGGATCTGGTGCTTACACTGACCGGTGAGCTTGCGGACCGGATCCGGGAATCTTTTGATATGCAGGATTTACAGACAAGCTGTATGTTTATCGGAACATTTATTGATATAGAAGAGCAGATTCCGGTAGTGATCCAGGAAGACGAAGAGACATACCGGAACTGTTTCGAAACCCTCGAGCAGCTGATGGAAGCGGTAGCCGACCGGATTATCGGTGAGATTCTCGTATGAGCCGGAGAAAGAAGAAAAGGACACCGTGGCAGATGCTTGTTCTGATTTCCCAGCTGGGAATCTGCATGCTCACAAGTATATTTTTATGTGTGTTTCTGGGTAAAGTGCTGATGGACAGACTGAATTGTGAACTGATTTTTCCGGCATTTCTTCTTGTTGGAATACTGGCAGGATTTCGGTCCTGCTACAGTATCATCTGCCGCTTTATCCGTCTGGGGGAGAAGAAGGACAAGAAGGGAGAAGGATGAAAGGAATAACGAAAGAAAATGAGACACTGTATGATCTGATTTTCGGATGTCTGATTTACAGTGTGGTATTTGAGATAATCGGACTGCTTGTGGTTTCCCGGAAGGGACCTTTTACCATGGGACTTTTACTGGGAACAGCGGTGGCCATAGGACTGAGCATCAGTATGTACCGGGGGTTAAATCACTGCCTGGTTCTTGCACCGAAAGATGCGGAGCGGGCGATGATGCTTCGCACACTTCTTCGGGCAGCGGTTATATTATTGGCGGCGTGGGTTGGTATGCGACTGTCGTATTTCAGTTTTCCGGCAGTTGTGATCGGAATTCTCGGATTGAAGATTTCCGCATTTTTCCACGCGTACACTAATGTTTATATAACAAAAAAATTATTAAAGAAAGGAAGGTGAAGCTATTGGGAGGCAAAGACGTGGATTTTTTTATTCACAGTTACTATGAATTCAAGTTATTCGGGGTTACTTTGTCGATCAACACGACGATTGTAACGACCACGATCGTCTGTATTGTTCTTTTCGGTCTGATTCTCTTTGCAAGACATGAGATGATGAAAGATTATGATGAGCCGAATGCGGTACAGAACGTGGTGGAAATGCTGGTTGAGATGCTGGACGGTGTAGTAAAAGGCAACATGGGCATCCATGCGAAAAAGTATCTGAATTATATTGAAGTGCTTATGGCATTCATATTTTTATCCAATATTTCAGGCCTTTTCGGCCTTCGGCCGCCGACGGCGGATTTTGCAACGACACTTGGACTTGCACTCATCACTTTTGTGATGATTGAATACGCATGGATCAAGACGAAGGGAGTGCGTTTTGTCAAAGACTTATTTGATCCTTTCCCGATCTTTTTCCCGATTAATGTAATCAGTGAGTTTGCCACACCGGTGTCCATGTCACTGCGTCTGTTTGGTAATGTGACAGCGGGAACCATCATGCTGTCCTTATGGTACACGTTGATGCCGTGGTTCGCCAAGATTGGAATTCCGACGTTTCTGCACGGATATTTCGATTTCTTTTCCGGAGCGATCCAGACGTATGTATTCGCCATGCTGACAATGGTATTTGTGTCAGACAGGTATAATTAAGAGAAAGCTGTAAAGGGGTAAAGACAGCACAGAAGTATTGAAGGAGGAATTTAATTATGACAGGAATTACAAACGAAGGTTTAGTATTAGCATGTTCCGCAATTGGTGCAGGTCTTGCGGTTATCGCAGGTATCGGACCTGGTGTCGGCCAGGGTATTGCAGCCGGTTATGGTGCTTCCGCAGTAGGACGTAACCCGGGGGCCAAAGGGGATGTTATGTCCACCATGCTTTTAGGACAGGCCGTTGCCGAGACAACCGGTCTTTATGGTCTGGTTATTGCGCTGATCCTGCTTTATGCAAATCCATTGATCGGAAAGCTGTAAAAGATGAGCTCCAGAAAAATGGAAAGGAGGCCATGAGGTGTTATTACAGGCACTGCAATACGATAACAGAATATTTGGCCTGGACCCGCAGCTGCTTTTTCAGGTAGTATTTCAGATGCTGGCAATTTTTCTTCTGTTTATGATTGCCAGCTACCTGCTCTTAAACCCGGTGCGAAAGATCCTGAATGACCGGAAAGAGCGGGTGATGAGAGAACAGAAGGAGGCGGCGCAGAGCCGGGATGAGGCCGTTCGTTTTAAAGAAGAATATGATACAAAGCTGAAACAGATTAATAAAGAGGCAGAACAGATCTTAAGTGAGGCCAGAAAGAAAGCAATGCAGAGGGAAAATGAAATTATTGCCGATGCAAAGACGGAGGCATCCCGGATCATGGATAATGCCAGAAAAGAAGCGGAGCTGGAGAAGAAGCGGGTAAAGGACGAAGTCAAACAGGAAATTATTTCTGTCGCTTCGCTGATGTCCGAGAAAATCATTGCCGCATCTATTGACGAGGAGAAACAGAATGCTCTGTTTGAGCAGACCTTACAGGAGATGGGGGATGAGACATGGCTAAACGGGTA
>JALFIK010000158.1 GCA_022776205.1 Eubacterium sp. | reverse complement strand
TTTTTGATATTTATTTTACTGGCAATACTTTAAAGAGCATGTATGAATGGAGGAAACAAAGTGTATAAGAAAGTATCGACGAATCTTAATTTTGTCGAAAGAGAGAAAGAAACGGCAAAGTTCTGGAGTGAAAATCATATTTTTGAAAAGAGTATCAAAATCCGGGAAGGAGCCCCGGTCTACACTTTCTATGACGGGCCGCCGACCGCCAACGGAAAACCTCATATCGGTCATGTGCTGACTCGTGTTATTAAAGATATGATTCCGCGTTATCGTACGATGAAGGGGTATATGGTGCCGAGGAAAGCAGGATGGGATACCCATGGACTGCCGGTTGAGCTCGAAGTGGAGAAAAAACTGGGACTGGATGGGAAAGAGCAGATTGAAGAATATGGTTTGGACCCATTTATTTCCCAGTGCAAGGAATCTGTCTGGAAATATAAAGGAATGTGGGAAGATTTCTCAAAGACGGTGGGTTTCTGGGCAGACATGGATGACCCGTATGTAACGTATGATGATAACTTCATTGAGTCGGAATGGTGGGCATTAAAGACGATCTGGGATAAGGGCCTTTTATACAAGGGATTTAAAATCGTGCCATATTGTCCGCGTTGCGGAACACCTCTTTCTTCCCATGAGGTTGCCCAGGGATATAAGGCGGTAAAGGAACGCTCTGCGGTAGTTCGTTTTAAAGTAGTCGGAGAGGACGCTTATTTCCTTGCATGGACCACAACACCGTGGACTCTTCCGAGCAACGTGGCTCTTTGTGTAAATCCGGAGGAAACCTACTGTAAGGTAAAGGCGGCAGACGGATATACCTATTATATGGCAAAAGCTCTTCTTGATACTGTTCTTGGAAAACTTGCCACAGAAGAAACTCCGGCTTATGAAATTTTAGAGACGTATAAAGGAACGGATCTTGAATATAAAGAATATGAACCATTATTTAAAGGAGCGGCAAAAGAGGCAGAGAAACAACATAAGAAAGCACATTTTGTAACCTGTGACACCTATGTTACCATGTCAGATGGTACCGGTATTGTTCACATTGCACCGGCTTTTGGTGAAGATGATGCCCAGGTGGGAAGAAAATATGACCTTCCGTTCGTGCAGTTTGTCGATGGGAAAGGAAATATGACAAAAGAAACACCGTATGAGGGTCTGTTTGTAAAAGATGCAGATCCAAAGGTACTGGTAGATCTTGATAAAGCGGGACTTTTATTTGATGCTCCGAAATTTGAGCATGATTATCCGTTCTGCTGGCGTTGTGATACACCGCTGATTTATTATGCAAGAGAATCATGGTTTATTAAGATGACCGCTGTAAAGGATGATCTGATCCATAATAACAATACAATAAACTGGATCCCGCAGAGTATCGGAAAGGGAAGATTCGGAGACTGGTTAAATAACATTCAGGACTGGGGGATTTCCCGTAACCGTTACTGGGGAACACCGTTAAATGTATGGCAGTGTGAGGGCTGCGGTCATATGGAATCCATCGGAAGCCGCCAGGAACTTGCTGACAGAAGCGGAAATCCGGATGCCCTTACCGTAGAACTTCATCGACCGTATATTGATGCAATTACAATGACCTGCCCGGATTGTGGGAAAACGATGAAGAGAGTGCCGGAGGTAATCGACTGTTGGTTTGATTCCGGAGCGATGCCGTTTGCACAGCATCATTATCCATTTGAAAATAAGGAACTTTTTGAACAGCAGTTCCCAGCTCAGTTTATTTCCGAGGCGGTTGACCAGACAAGAGGATGGTTCTATTCGCTGCTTGCAGAGTCCACTCTTTTGTTTAACAAAGCACCATACGAAAATGTAATCGTGCTGGGTCATGTACAGGATGAGAACGGACAGAAGATGAGTAAGAGTAAGGGAAATGCCGTGGATCCGTTTGATGCCTTAGAGCAGCATGGCGCCGATGCCATCCGCTGGTATTTCTATTCCAACAGTGCACCGTGGCTTCCGAATCGTTTTCATGCCGATGCGGTAACGGAAGGGCAGAGAAAATTCATGGGTACTCTGTGGAATACTTATGCATTTTATGTTTTATATGCGAATATTGATGAATTTGATCCGACAAAATACAGCCTGGATT
>JALFIK010000153.1 GCA_022776205.1 Eubacterium sp. | reverse complement strand
CGCCTAACATTGAGCGGATAATAAATGATCCGGAAGCAGTAAAAGAAGGGTCAAAAGCCCCCGGCAGTACAGAAACAATTCCAAGTGTAATGGAAACAGGAATTGCAATCACAAGACATATAACAAATGCAATAAATACTACAGTAACCGGCATTCGTCTTTTCCCTCCTTACTTCTTACAATTTTAAATTCTGCAAACCATCTCTGCATTATTCGAAATGCCACCAGTAAAAAACTTACAAGAGGTGCCGCCTGAATATAGTACATTGGAATATGACAGGCCGGACTTACCTGCCCGCTTTCGACAGCGGACAAAAGATATTTCACGGCAAATGGTATAAGATAAATAAAAAAGACCAGTTCTATGGTATGATTAAATAATTTAAACGCAGCCTTGCCTCTTTTGGGAAACATTTCCACAAACTGCTCAATTTTAATCGATATACAACGCTTCGTACAATAACTTACGCTGAGAAATCCTGCCCATACAAACAAGTATCGTGTGATTTCTTCTGACCAGGAAGGTGCGAAACCCAGTATATATCTGGAGAAAATCTGTATTCCCATAATGGCGGTCATTCCCATAAGGCTTATCGTCATTAAAACTTCTTCCAATTTGTCATCCAGCCATTTCCATATTTTCCTCATCCGATACCTCCCTGTTTTTGTTAAAAGTTATAAAATATTGTGTTTATTTTTTAACGATATGAAATAGAGAAAAAGAAGCTGTATTACAGCTCCCTTTCTCTATATAGCATTTAAAACATAATCATAAACTTTTGTGAATCAGATTCAGTACAGTATTCAAATCCTGCACACCCATCTGTCCCGGTGCAGATGCCTTCTTTGCTGCACCAAAAGTAAGAGCGGAACCAAATACTTCTCCGCAAAGGCGACTGATGACACCGGTTCCAGACATGGACATCGTTATGATTGGCCGATCTGCATGGAGACGATTCATCTCTTCGGTAGCACTTAAGAGGGTAAGTACATCTTCTCTGTTCTGTGGCATAACAGCAATTTTAGGAATATCTGCACCCAGCTTCTGCATTTTGCAGAGACGTTCTATCATATCCTCTTTCTCTGGTGTCTTATCAAAATCATGGTTGGAAGCGATTACTTTTACACCAAAGGTATGGGCAGATCTTATAATATCTTCGACAATCTCATCTCCGGTATAAGCCTCAACATCAATCAGATCAACATTACCTGTCTTTACCACTTCTTTATTAAGAGATGCATATGCCTCAGCTGAGATTTCTTTTTCTCCGCCTTCTTTTGCTGTACGGAATGTGAACAATAGCGGAATTTCCTTTAATACACTACGCAGACAAACCAAAACATCTTTTACCTGTTCCATCTCAAAGACGCCCTCAAACCAATCTGCTCTCCATTCTACTACATCTACTGGTATTTTGTTAAAATTTTCTGCTTCGCGAATAATTTCCTTTTTGGTAACTCCAACAATCGGTACACAGATTTTTGGAATTCCCTCTCCTATTTTTATATTTCTTACCTGGACCGGATTCATATTACTCCTCCTAATTTTCTTCTGCTTTCTGAAGCAGGGTTCCATATCTTAAATTAACAAAAATTGCCAGACCTACACCAATCACCGTGATCACAATATTCATCAGAATAACCTGAGTGGATGTCATTTTAGCGGCAGCTGTCAGTATGGTATAATTACAGAGACTGGATGCAATCATGACAAGGCTGGTGATGGTTCCCTTAATCTTCGGAAACAGATCATTTACTGTTGCCGTTGCCATTTGTAATACACCACCTGCTGCGGCATATCCAATCACAAAAGCTCCCAGATAACAAATAAACGGTGTTTTAAAAAGATATACGAGTGCAAGCATCCCAACAGAAATTGCCGGATAAATTACAAGAAAACGAACCTGTTTAAATTTCGTAATCAGAAGGCTTGTCACAATAAGAGCGACCATGGTTCCGGCAGAATAATAAGTCTGCATAATGGAAACTTTATCCGATGCGATTCCTGCAATTTCCTTTCCGAATGTCTGCGCACAGTTTAACCAGAGCTGGAACGTTGCTGTACTGGTAAAACCAATAAGAATCAGTGCAACACTTTCTAATGAAAAATGAGCATTTTTCAGGTTATCTATAAATGATTCCGATTTTCCACTTTCAGAGGCTGCCGGTAATGGTGCAAAAATTGCCAGGACACCAAGAATTGCAATCACAACACCTGCTGCCAGAGGAAGAGCCGCATAGGACATGCTGGTTCCGGCTGCAATTCCTAAGAAAAATGGCATTAATAACTGTGCGATGGATATGAAAAATTTGATTCCCATGGTGGCAATTCCGGTATATTTATATATAATTTCTGATACTGCCGGATAAGTAGCAGTATCCAGGAAAGAATTTGCAATACCACCTAATATGGCTGCAATATAAGCCACCGTCATATTTGGCGAGAATGCAATTCCTACAAAAAAGATAACATAGGAAGCCACACCAATCAATACAGAAATTCTGCGACCGAGTTTGTCAGACAGCGGACCGGCAAAAGGAAGGGAAATCAGACGTCCAAGTCCTAAGGCTGCAGCAACTGCTGTAACCGTCATAACATCTCCCACTCCCCACTGTTCTGCAAGCATTTCCTTTACCACCTGCTGACTTAAAAGTGAACAGCCAATTCCATGGATAAAATAGTTTAAATATAAAATCAATGCACTTGGTATATATTTTTTATTCATCTTTTCTTCTCCTAATCTCTTCTCTTTTATTCGTATTTAATTCCGAGAACTTCTTTCATATGTTCGATCGGCATTTCCTTTCCGGTCCAGAGCTTAAATGCAGCAGCCCCCTGGAATAACATCATTCCAAAACCGTTCATACATTTGCATCCTACTTCTTTTGCCATACGAAGAAGTTCTGTTTCCGCCGGAGCATATACCGTATCTGTAACAATCAAATCCGGTCTTAAGAAAGAAGTATCCGGAATCACTGCTTTTCCTTCCAAAGGTTTCATTCCAACACCTGTTGCATTGGCGAAAAGATAAGAATCCTCAATTTCTCTTCTTAAAGTGTCAAGATCATCCAGATCATATAAAGTTGCTGTACAATCGGTACAACTGTTGATTTTTTCTACGGTAGAAACGGCATTATCCCAGAACTTATCTTTTCTGTTAAAGATGGAGATTTCTCTTACTCCATCAAGGGCAGCCTGAATTTCAATTGCTGTTGCTGCACCGCCGGCTCCGGCAATGGTCATTTTCTTTCCAATCACGTCAATATCATAATCTTTCAATGACTGCATATAACCGATTCCGTCGGTAATATGTCCGATTAATTTTCCATGATCATTTACGATAGTATTTACCGCACCGCACATTTTTGCTGCCGGTGATAATTCATCAAGATATTTATGTACAACTGTTTTGTTCGGCATGGAAACATTTGAGCCGACCATTTTTAATGCCCGCAGTCCCTTTACCGCGTCCTCTAACGTATCGTTATCTACCTCAAAAGCCAGGTAGGCATAATCGAGACCAAGATATGCAAAAGCCTCATTGTGCATTGCCGGTGAGCTGGAATGACGAATCGGATATGCCATTAATCCAATCAGTTCTGTGTGTCCTGTAATTCTTTCTGCCATGGTGATTTCTCCAGCCGAGTCTCAGCCGTTCCATGGCTTTGCTTGAAGATGAACTGCATATTATTTTATTTGAAAAACAGGGTAGAAATATTGTTCTTACAAAAGCCGGGCGGGTTTTTTTAGACCAGGTTAATAAGATTCTTGACGAAATCAGAATCACGGAAAAGAAAATGCATGAACTGGCAAACAGTGAGGGACACATCAGTATTGCTTATGTCTATCCGCTTGCAAATCATTATATTCCGCATATTGTCCGCTCTTTTCTCGATGAAAATGCGGGGAAAAACATTACTTTTCAGTTTAATCAGTCCTACACAAAAAAACTGATTGAAGGCTTGAAAAGTAATGAATTTGATATTATATTCGGATCTGCTTGCGATAATGAACCGGATATTCATTTTTCCCCAATTATGGAACAGGAGATGGTTGTCATTATGCCTAAAAATCATCCTCTTACGAAATTGTCTTCCGTTCCGACAGGCGAACTTGCCAATTATCCTCTGATTGGCTATGAACGCTTTTCCGGCCTTGGCCGTTTTACCAGTCAGTTTTATAAAGATCAGAATCTGTCTGTAAACATTCTGTGTGAATGCCCGGATGAAAATGCGATTGCAGCCCTTGTAGCGGAAAATTTTGGAATAGGTCTTGTAGCCAGCGTGGATGCTCTTGCCCATGCCAATGTGGAGATTCGTCCTCTTGCGGACCTTCATCTGGGCCATACTGTATACATGGGTTACCTGAAAGATCATTACCAGATTCCGGTTATCCGTGCATTTATCCAATTTGTTAAAAAGAATACCGTTTCCATTTAAGAATAAAGATGCTCTTTTGGGAATTGATAGTTTGCCTCTATCAATTCCGCCTTTTATTTCAATTTGTTTTCTGCCTTAGGCTGTCCTATAATATTATTAAACAAAAGCCCATATCGTTTTTAAGCAATCTTCCATAGGTTATTTTAGTTTTATGGAGGATAAATCAATGAAAAGCAAATATAAACATATTTTTGAACCAATTACAATAAAGAACATGACTGTAAAAAACCGTATTGTTATGACCCCTATGGGAACGAACTATGGAGAGCAGAATGGTGAAATGAGTTTTCTGCACATCAATTACTATGAACAGCGTGCCAAAGGAGGAACAGGTCTTATTATTGTGGAAAATGCCAGTGTGGATTCCCCACAGGGATCCAACGGTACAACACAGCTGAGAATCGATCAGGATAATTATCTCCCGAGGTTGTTTAAATTATGTGAATCTGTACACAAGCATGGTACCTGTATTGCCATTCAGCTGAATCACGCCGGAGCATCCGCCCAGTCAGCCCGTATCAATATGCAGCCCGTATCTGCCTCAAATATCCCATCGAAAAAAGGAGGCGAAATTCCCCGCCCTCTCAAAAAAGAAGAGATTTATCATATTGTTAAGAAATATGGAGAGGCAGCGAAAAGAGCACAGATTGCCGGATTTGATGCAGTCGAAATTCACGCAGGGCATTCTTATCTTTTAAGTCAGTTCCTTTCCCCTCTCACGAATGACAGAACCGATGAGTTTGGCGGAACGCCGGAAAACCGGGCACGATTTACAAAGCTTGTCATAGAGGAGGTAAGAAAACAGGTCGGACCTTTTTTCCCAATCTTTGTACGAATCAGTGCAGATGAGTTTTTAGAAGGAGGAAATACTTTAGACGATTGTCTGGATTATTTGCAGTATTTTGAAAAGGAAGTGGATGTTTTCGATGTTTCCTGCGGATTAAATGGGTCCATTCAGTATCAGATTGATGCCAATTATCTTCCGGACGGATGGCGTTCTTACATGGCAAAAGCAGTAAGACAGCGTTATGGAAAGCCATGTATGACAATGGGAAATATCCGTAATCCTCAGGTCGCAGAAGATATTCTTGCAAGGGGCGATGCAGATTTCATTGGTATCGGACGGGGATTGATTGCCGATCCGGAATGGGTAAATAAGGTAGAATTTGGTGATGAATGCGATATCCGGAAATGTATTTCATGTAATATCGGGTGTGCCGGTCACCGAATTGGAATCAACCGGCCGATTCGCTGTACCGTAAATCCGGCAGTAAACACCGGAGAAGATTATAAAAAACAAAAAGTGAAGCGGCCATGCAACGTGGTTGTTATCGGTGGAGGTACTTCCGGCCTGGAAGCTGCCTGTACAGCAGCAGAGGTAGGCTGCACGACGTTTCTTATTGAAAAACGGCCACAGCTTGGCGGGCTGGCTGCAATTATTTCCCAGATTCCGGATAAGAAGCGGTTATCGGATTTCCCAAATTATCAAATTCATCGTGCAGAAAAACTTCGTAATCTTTTCATTTTTAAAAATACGGAAGCAACTATTGAGCTGATTAAGAGTCTGAATCCGGATATTATTGTAAATGCTACCGGCTCCAATCCTCTTCTTCCGCCGATCAAAGGTCTTCACGAAAATATTGATAAATACGGTGGAAAGGTATCTTCCATCACAAACATGATCGAGCATATTACAGAATACCCGGACAATCTGAAGGGCAAAAAAGTGGTTGTCATCGGCGGTGGTGCCGTTGGTCTTGATGTTGTAGAATTTTTCGCACCCAAAGGAGCGGAAGTTTCTATCGTTGAAATGATGCCTGTCATCGGAAACGGCATTGATCCGGTTTCTAAAGTCGGCACTTTTACTCTGATGGAAAAGTATGGTGTAAAGCAGTGCCCGAACACCGCCCTGCTTGAAGTACGACCAGATTCTTTCCTGGTAAAAACACCGGAAGGAAAAGAAGAAGAAATGCCATTTGATTATGGTTTTGTCTGCCTGGGAATGCGTGCGAACGCACCAATCCTTGATGATATCCGTCAGGCATTTGAAGATACCAATGTGGAAATCATGAATATCGGAGATAGTGTACGGGCCCGCCGTATCATTGAAGGTACAGAAGAAGGCAGAAATATTCTCAATGTTCTTGCCAAACACGATTTTCTCTAATAATCTACCCGTCGCAGTGTAATTTATTATTATATAGAAAAATCGCAGGAGTAATTTACCCCTGCGATTTTCCTTAACTGCGCAGCTTCTGAATAATTTCCTCACAGATATCAAGAACCTTCTTTCCATCTGTTTGAATAATGATATCAGCGGCCGCCTCATATTTTTCCCTGCGTTGTTCCATAAGGTTGCTGATAAATTCCACATTTTTATTACCATTTAATAATGGGCGCTCATCACTGTCTTTCACCCGTTCCAAAATGGTCTGCGGATCTGCCGTTAGGAGAACGACTTTCCCGTTTTTTTTCATTTCTTTTACATTCCTTTCCCGCATGGCAACTCCGCCTCCGCAGGAAATAATTACATTTTGTTTTGACTGCATATCGATCAGGAGCTGAGTTTCCAGATTTCGGAAATATTCTTCTCCATATGTTTCAAAAATTTCCGAGATGCTCATTCCCTGCTGCCGCGCAATCACCTGATCCATCTCTACCACATCCATGGCAAAAGCATTTTTCAGATATGCGGAAATCGTGCTTTTGCCTGCCCCCATGAATCCAATCAGGACAATGTTATAGTTAAAAAGTTTTCTTCCCTGAATCTTCTTGCTGTTATATAAAACTCTCTCATAAATATCATCAATCTCTTTTTTATGAACATTTCCATCCAGTTTCTGATTTAGTTTATATTTCTGACGTTCTTCCTGCGATGGCTGTAAAATATTAATTCCATTTTGTTCTTTGTAGGCCATGATCTTTTCCACGACAACAAAACGATCAATTAAGGCATCTGCCAGCCTGTCGTCACAGGACAAAAGTTCTTCTCGTAACAACTCAAGTTCGTTCATAAGTTCGGTCTCCTTTTTCGGGTAGTATATTTATCACATTAATGATTTAAACTATTACATTATACCATATTTTTAACTTTCTGTCATCTGCATTTTACTGATTACAATCTGACTGACACTGCGCCCGGTTTTTCTTGTAACAATATCTTCAATCTGCGCCCGGTCCGCTTCAGTTAGTTCATCGTAGTTAAGCACAACGTCCACTGAATCATTGCCGATGGAGACCACAGCATTTTCAAAACCCTTAGAGGCAAGAAGCTGTTCTGTCGCCGATTCTTTTTCCATAAGATCAGTAAGTTCTGTAAGCTGATCAATTGCCTCTTTTTTCGCATCTTCTGTCACTGATTTATTGTTTATGATTTCATTCAATGACTCTTTGGCCTTTGACTGGGTCTGCTCCCGCTCCATCTTTGCTCCGGCAACATATTCTTCCACCTGTGCCTGAGTCAGGACGGCATTTCCAATGCTTTCTGTACTTTCTGCAGTGATTTTATCTTTATCCTTTTCTGAGACATCCGCCCCTTTTTCTTTGGAAAGCATATCACCGTCTGAAATGTCCATGGTATCGATGGTCTCTACGGAATTCCTCTTATTATTTTCTGAAGTTTTTTGCTTACTCTGGTCTGTAAAATTTAGGTAACCGGCCACAGCAATTAAAATTGCCAGAGAAGTAATTGCAATCTGATTCTTTTTAAATATTTTTTTCATTCTGAGCCCTCCAGTTTTAAAACTTT
>JALFIK010000133.1 GCA_022776205.1 Eubacterium sp. | reverse complement strand
AAACTGAGGCAAAGCTGCCGGAAACTTCACATGATAAAAAATCTGACATTTTGAAGCCCCCATGGCACGCATCAGGTCAATGGAATCTCTGTCAACTCCCTTATATCCGTCCAATAGTCCGATAGTAATCGGGAAAAATGTCGTGATGACCACCAGCGTGATCTTCGGTGCCATATAAAATCCCATCCACAGTACCAGAAGAGGTGCAATGGCTATCGTCGGAATTGTCTGGGTAATGATCAGAATCGGATAAAATGCTTTGTTCAATATCGGAAAATGATCCATCAGCGTGGCCATAATGAATGCCAGAAACACGCCAATACATAATCCGTAAAATGCCTCCTGCAGGGTAACTCCCGCATGAACCAGAATCGTAGGAAAATCTGAAATTAGTGCCCGGACCACCTTGACGGGCGATGGAAGCATATAGGCCGGTACCGCACCACTCTGGCATAAAAACTGCCAGAACAAAAGGAGCATACACAACGCTACTGCTGCCGGAACTTTACTGGTGATGCTTTGTAACTTTTTTGTCAATCGTCAGCACATCTCCTTCCGGCTTGTAGGAAATCTTCACATAAGTATTCATGCTCTTACATCCTGCTTTGGCCGCTACATACTGACAGTTCTTTACAATCTCCATCAGGGTGTCATAATCACCTTCAATGGATGTCTCACACGGACCAACATAATAATTTAATCCCGTTGACTTAATATAATCAATGACTTCATCAACGATACGAATGACTTCTTCTTCGTCCTGCACCCCCGGCAGAACCTGAATTGCAACACTTGCGTTCATTTTTTTACCTCCATAAACAAAAAAAGCATCCACAAATAATGCGGACGCAATCACAAATGATATAAACAACTCTTCCTACGCTGGCATTATCCATACAGGTTAAAGGGTCTAAGGTCACACCTTACTCTCAGCTTTTTTAAAAGCTCCCCTGGTCATATATTGAACAAAATAAAGTATAAGACACTTTCCCGGAAAAAACAAGACCTCATGAATAAAAATTATAATTTTCACTTAATTCACGAGAAATTCTCTTCAAAAAACAGCAAAATAATGATATAATTCTTACTTTAATAAACTAAAGGGGGAAAAATCCGTGCTAAAAACAATAGAAGCCGTTAACACTGTTGTTAACAACTTTATCTGGGGGATCCCGGCCATGATCTGTATCATCGGTGTCGGGCTTTTTCTAAGTGTAAAAACAAAATTTATTCAGATTCGCAAGTTTCCATATGCAATTAAGCATACCATCGGGCGTATTTTTGACAAAAAGGATGCGGCCGACGGTTCCATCACACCATTCCAGGCTGTGTGTACCGCTCTTGCCGGCACCGTGGGAACCGGAAATATTGCCGGTGTTGCCGGGGCAATTACTATCGGAGGCCCGGGAGCCGTCTTCTGGATGTGGATCTCCGCACTTCTTGGTATGTGTACAAAATATTCCGAAGTAACCCTGGCCGTTCATTTTCGGGAAAAAAATTCAAAGGGTGACTGGGTGGGCGGTCCTATGTATTATATTAAAAACGGACTCTCAAAAAACTGGCGCTGGCTGGCGGTCCTGTTCTCTCTGTTCGGTGTGCTCACCGTATTTGGTACAGGAAATGCCACCCAGGTAAATACGATCGTTACCGCAATTGATTCCCTGGTACTGAATTTACATCTTGCCGGAAACGAGAGTCTTTCCCGCATCAATCTTGTAATCGGCATTATTATTGCTATCTGTGTCGGCCTCATCCTGATTGGTGGAATCCGCAGAATCGGTAAGGTTACAGAAACCCTTGTTCCTTTTATGGCACTGCTATACGTTATTCTTGGTCTCGGCGTTATCCTCCTGAATATCCGACACGTTCCAGCAGTCTTCCGGTCTATTTTTGAAGGAGCCTTTCATCCGGCAGCCTTTACCGGCGGTGTGATTGGTTCTTTATTTACGAGCATGAAAAAGGGGGTTTCCCGGGGAATCTTCTCAAACGAAGCCGGCCTTGGCACCGGTTCCATCGCCCATGCCACAGCGGATACTTCTCACCCGGTTAAACAGGGACTTTTCGGCATCTTTGAAGTGTTTGCCGACACAATCGTCATCTGTACTCTGACCGCCCTGATTATTTTATGCAGCGGCATTCCTGTTCCTTACGGACAGGCTGCGGGAGCCGAGCTCACCATTCAGGGCTTTACCGCAACCTATGGCGGATGGATCTCCGTATTCACTGCCATTGCTCTTTGCTGCTTTGC
>JALFIK010000092.1 GCA_022776205.1 Eubacterium sp. | reverse complement strand
AATAAAAAATTTTGATAATCCGATGGCCGGCTATAAAGATTATGGTGGTGCCTACGGATTTTGCGTGACGGCCAACGACACGGGAATTGACAGGCCGATGAATTATTCCAAAATGACCGTGTCCCGTGTGAAGAAAAAAGTAGAGAAGAAAGAAAAAATGCAAAAGGCACAGGAAGCCGGGAAGCCGGTGAAACGGCCGAATATCATTTTTTTACAGCTGGAATCTTTCTTTGATGCCACAACAGTAAAGAATCTGAAATTTTCGGAAGACCCCATTCCAACTTTTCGAAAAATACAAAAAGAATATACGTCGGGTTATCTGAAAGTCCCGGTATATGGGGCGGGAACGATCAATACAGAATTTGAAGTAATTTCCGGCATGAATCTGGATTATTTTGGAACAGGGGAATATCCATACCGGAGTATTTTACACAAGACTACCTGTGACAGCATCGCCTACTGGCTTTCGGAAATCAATTATGAACCTTCCGTCATTCATAATAATAATGCATCCTTTTATGACCGGGATACTGTATTTTCCAACCTTGGTTTCCGGAATTTTATTACAATAGAAAATATGAATGTAAAAAGTAGAAATGCAATGGGATGGGCGAAGGATGAAATTCTGATCGGAAATATTATGGATACTCTGGAAAAAACGCGGGCACGGGATGTGATTTATGCGATTTCCGTGCAGGGCCACGGAGATTATCCGACGGAAAAACAGGAAGATTCAAAGATTACCGTTACCGGAGACAATGTGAGTGAGAGTTATCTCAATCAGTTTTCCTATTATGCCGGTCAGACAAGGGAAATGGATGATTTTATTAAAAATCTTCTTCAGATCCTTTCTGATTATCCGGAGGATACCATGGTGATTGCCTACGGAGACCATCTTCCGGGGATGAATCTGGAAAACAAAGATCTGAAAAGCGGATCGAAATATGAGACTCCTTATTTTATCTGGGATAATTTCGGATACAACAAAAAACACAGAGAAAAAGAATCCGGGGATGTGGAAGCATGGCAGCTGGCCGCAAAGGTTCTTGGTGAGATGAAAATTCATAATGGTTTCTTAAATGAATATCACCAGACGATGAGCCGGAGTAAAAATTATAGAAAAAACCTGAAATTGTTACAGTACGATATGTTATATGGCAGTAATTTCGTAAGAGAGGGAAAGAATCCTCTGCTACCCACAACGATTCACTTCAGCCTCAATCCGGTGGAAATTACGGGAATCAAAGAAGATCAGGATTCCTATTTTCTTCTGGGAAAAAATTTTACGGATGAAAGCCGTGTTTATGTGAGTGGGATTCCTGTTCCTTCAGAAAAGAAGAGCAGCACTGTTCTTAAAATTTCCAGGAATTCCGTGAAAGAAGGAGAAAAAATTACTGTACATCAGGTGAGTGTGACCAATGAAAAAATTACACTGAATCATTCAGATCCCTATGAATTTCATAAGGATAACGTAAGATTGTTATACAAGAATTTGTATGATGAATAAAAAAACAGGGAGGACAAAGTATGTCAACAACAACCGCAATTTTATGCGCCTTTGGAGTTTATCTTCTGCTGATGATTGGAATCGGTATCTGGAGCATGAAAAAAACAACAGGAGCTGATGATTATTTCCTTGGTGGAAGGGGCCTTTCCGGCCCGGTCGCCGCACTTTCCGCACAGGCTTCCGATATGAGTGGATGGCTTTTAATGGGACTTCCGGGTTCTGTGTATGCCCTGGGAACCGGGCAGGCCTGGATTGCCGTCGGTCTGGGGCTGGGGACGATTATTAACTGGCTTGTTATCGCCAGACCTCTTCGCTCTTACACCATCGTTGCAAACAATTCCATGACACTGCCGGAATTTTTCGGAAATCGCTATCATGATGAGAAAAAAATTCTTCTGGGAATTTCCTCGGTCATTATTGTTATCTTTTTCCTGGTTTATACTGCTTCGGCACTTGCTTCCGGGGGAAAGCTGTTTAATACCGTTTTTGGAATTGATTATCATGTTGCACTTTTTATCGGTGCTGCGGTAATTCTCATTTATACGTTCCTTGGAGGATTTCTGGCAGTATGTACTACGGATTTTGTGCAGGGAACCTTAATGCTCATTGCACTTATGATTGTTCCGATTGTTGCCTGGGGATTTGTAAGTGGAGATTTTTCATCCTTACTCGAACAGACCGGGGTGAATTCCGGACATTACATGAGCCTTATGTACAATGGGGATCACCCGATCACACCGGTTGAAATTATTTCCAACCTTGCCTGGGGACTTGGATATTGTGGAATGCCGCATATTCTGGTTCGTTTTATGGCTATTAAAAATGAAAAAGAACTGCGCAAATCTTCTGTCATTGCAATCACCTGGGTTGTGATTTCTCTTGTTCTTGCCGTTGTAATCGGATTACTCGGAAGAGCATATCTGTTCCCGGAAATTCTCGGACAGACAGCGGGAGCACCTTCTACAGAATCGGTATTTATTGAGATGATCGAGAAGACCTTTACGGAGAAAATAAATCTACCGTTTATCGGGGGGATTTTTATCTGTGGTATTTTAGCGGCAATTATGTCAACCGCGGATTCTCAGCTTCTGGTATGTTCGTCTTCTGTATCTGCGGATATTTATCAGGATATTTTTAAGCCGGATGCCAGTGACAGGCAGGTTCTTCGTATCGGACGTATTACAACGATTGTTGTTGCTGTCATTGCCTTTTTTATTGCCTGGGATCCAAACAGCTCGATTATGGCACTGGTATCCGATGCCTGGGCAGGTTTAGGAGCGGCCTTTGGTCCGCTTGTGGTCATGAGCCTTTTTTGGAAACGGACGAATCTTGCCGGTGCTGTTGCCGGACTGGTTTCCGGAGCGGGTACGGTATTAATCTGGGATTATATCCCTCTGGCAGGAGGACAGACACTGGGTACGACGACAGGCCTTTACTCTCTTCTGGTCGGATTTGCAGTAAGTCTTTGCTTCATCATTGTGGTAAGTCTTGTGACAAAGAAACCGGACGAATCTATCCTGAAGGAATTTGAAGAATATAAAAATTATAAAGAATCTTAGATTCCAATAAAAACGTAAAAAAACCGTCGGCATTGTGCCGGCGGTTTTTTAAAATAAAAGTATATTTTATATGAATGAGATTGGTTATTCCCGGGAAATCCGTTCCAGAATTGCTCTTGCAGCTTTAATTCCGGAAGCCCCTGCCTGGGCAAGTCCTCTTGTTGTCCCGGCTCCATCACCAATGGCAAAAAATCCGGGAAGTTTTGTTTCAAGTTCCGGACTTAATTCCAGCCTGGACGAGTAAAATTTCACCTCAGCACCATAAAGGAGTGTGTCATAATTGGCTGTGCCCGGTGCAAGTTTATCGAGGGCATAAATCATTTCGATAATATCATCAAGCTGTCTTTTTGGAAGGGCAAGAGAAAGGTCTCCCGGGACGGCGGCAGACAGTGTTGGTTTTACGAAGGACTGTTTCAGCCGATGTTCATTTGTCCGGATTCCCTTTACCAGATCCCCGAAACGCTGGACTAAAATTCCGCCTGCCAGCATATTAGAGAGGGAGGCAATGTGCTTCCCGTACCGGTATGGCTCGTCGAAGGGTTCGGTAAACCGGTTGGATACCAGAAGGGCAAAGTTCGTATTTTCGCTGCGCAGGGATGGATCAGAATAAGAGTGTCCGTTTACCGTATTGATGCCTTCCACACTTTCTGCCACCACATGGCCGTAAGGGTTCATGCAGAAAGTCCGTACATTGTCCCCATACTGCTTGGTGCGGTAGATCAACTTTGATTCATAAACCACATCCGTAATATGCTCAAATACCTTTGCCGGAAGTTCTACCCGGACACCGATGTCTACCTGATTGTTGATGAGTTTCAGTCCGAGGGCCTTACACTGATTGGCAAACCACTCCGCTCCGCTTCTGCCGGGAGCGGCGATCAGATAACGGCAGTGTATTGCTTCTCCTTTGGTGGTAATCAGTTCATAACCTTTTTCCAAGGTATGGATTTCTGAAATACCGGTATTAAAATGAAAATCCACTTTATCCTTAAGGTCTTCATAGATATTGGTAAGAATCATCAGGTTCTTTTCAGTTCCTAAATGTTTACACTGTGCCTGAAGAAGGTGCAGGTCATATTCCAGGGCTTTCTTTGCGAGAGACTGTGCCTCGGGTGTCTGGGTGGAAAAATATTTCGTTGTGGCACCGTGGGCAACATTGACCTCATCCACATAATGAATGAGCTCCATGACTTCTTTTTTATCCATATAATCCGTAAGCCAGCCACCAAATTCGGTGGTAAAATTAAATTTTCCGTCGGAAAAAGCACCGGCTCCTCCAAAACCACACATGGTATCACAGACATTACAGTGCACGCATTGTTTTACTTTTCCTGCAACAATGGGGCAGCTTCTTTTATAAATATCATGTCCCTGTTCAAATACTCCGATTTTAAGAGCGGGATTTTTTCGGCTTAATTCATACCCGGCATAAATACCGGCTTCCCCGCACCCGATAATTGCAACATCATAAATCTGGTTCATTCCAGGCCTCCTTTTTTCTGTAAAGTAGTTTTTGTAAAAAAGGTGATAAATAACCATCTGATATTATAAAATATAAAAAAAGTCCCGTCAATAAATTTGACAAAAGCGGGAGGGAAGGTTATGCTAAGATGAAAGAAAAAAGAAAATCAGTATAAGAGAGGAAGAATAAAGTGAAGGGTGAGAATAAGAAATATATCAAACTGGGAATTACCGGCGCACTAGTCATCGCTTCCGGCATTCTGTGTGCATTTCTTGTCTTTAAGATGCCAGTGATTGTTTCCGGGCTTCGGGGAATGATCGGCATTGTAAAACCATTTATCTACGGTGCGGTGATTGCTTATCTGCTGACTCCGCTGTGCAACAGACTGGAAGGGAAATTCTATGAATGGATTCCCGAGAAAAACGGACGGGCAAGAAAGATGATTCCCTTTTTTTCTGTAGTGCTTTCCCTTGTGTTTGCCGTTGCGGTAGTCTGGATGCTTTTTTTGCTTATTATTCCGCAGGTGTGGGACAGCACAGTGAAGATTGTGAACATGCTGCCGGGAAAAGTGGTTTTGTTAAACGACTGGATTGATTCCTTACTTAAAAATCAGCCGGAGCTCCAGACATATTTTGAAAATTTTTCCACAAAAGTTGAAGAATATGTAAACGGAATCCTTGGCTCGAACATGATCCGGACAGCCCAGCAGATTTTTATGAATTTAAGCAGTCAGATTCTGGCAGTATTCGGAGTCTTTAAAAACATGGTGCTGGGCTTTCTGATTTCCGCCTATCTTCTTGCCAGCAGAAAACGTTTTGCTGCCCAGGCAAAACTGATTCTTCGAGGTGCTTTTCCGGATAAATGGGCGGATGTCATTGAAGAAGAAGTGTATTATGCAGACAAGATGTTTAACGGATTTTTTGTCGGGAAAATCATTGATTCCGCGATTATCGGGTTATTATGTTTTGCGGGAACAACTGCCATGGGATTTGAGGCTGCGGCCTTTATCAGCGTGGTGATTGGGATAACCAATATTATTCCGTTTTTCGGGCCTTTTATCGGAGCAGTTCCCTGTTCTTTACTGCTTTTGTTAGATAATCCTCTGCATTGCCTCTATTTCATCATTTTTATTATTGTTTTACAACAGATTGATGGAAATGTGATCGGACCGAAGATTCTGGGAAATACGACAGGAGTGTCCAGTTTCTGGGTGTTGTTTGCCATATTGTTATTCGGCGGACTCTGGGGAATGACGGGAATGATCATCGGGGTTCCTCTCTTTGCGGTTCTTTATGATATGGTTCGGAAACTGGTATTTCGGGGACTTAAGAAACATAACCATGAAGATATGGGAAAGGATTACCGGGCAAGATATCACGGGGATGAACTATGAGAAAGTTCATAGAAAAGGGAAGAGCAGAGAAAGGATTCCTTCGTTGCTTTTTTTCATTTCCTGGTGTAAACTTATGAAAGGGACAAATAAAGGGTTGGAGGTAAGTGGAAATGACATATGAAGAAGTAATGGAAAAAGCGAAATCACAGATCGGGCCATACTGTAAAGTATGTCCGGAGTGTAACGGAAGGGCATGTAAGAATCAGATTCCGGGTCCGGGAGCCAAGGGAATCGGAGATGTAGCCATAAGGAATTATGATGCATGGAAAAATATACGTATTAATATGGATACGATTTGTCCGAATACGCAGCCGGATACGGAGACAGAACTTTTCGGTGAAAAGTATGCCTATCCATTTTTTGCCGGACCTGTGGGAGCGATGAAACTTCATTACGGGGATAAATATGACGATCTTGCCTATAATGATATTTTGGTTTCTGCCTGTGCACAAAATGGGATTGCGGCATTTACAGGGGACGGAACAAATCCGGAAGTATTTAAGGCAGCGACTGCAGCCATCCGGAAGAACGGCGGACAGGGAATTCCGACGGTGAAGCCGTGGAATATGGAGACAATTCGGGAGAAACTTGCCCTGGTGGATGAAAGTGGCGCAAAAATGGTGGCCATGGATATTGATGCCGCCGGTCTTCCATTTCTTAAAAATATGACACCGCCTGCGGGAAGCAAGACAGTGGAAGAACTGTCTGAGATCATCAACGCAGCGGGAATTCCTTTTATTGTAAAAGGAATCATGACGGTTAGCGGGGCAAAAAAAGCTTTAGAAGCCGGAGCGAGTGCCATTGTGGTTTCCAATCACGGCGGAAGGGTACTTGACCAGACACCGGCAACGGCGGAAGTTCTTGAGCGGATCGTCGAATGGAATCAGGGAAGAATGAAGATTTTTGTTGACGGGGGAATTCGTCAGGGAAGTGATATCTTTAAAGCACTGGCCATGGGAGCCGATGCTGTTCTGATTGCGCGTCCGTTTGTCCAGGCTGTTTATGGCGGAGGGGAAGAAGGTGTCCGGTTATATATTGAAAAACTGGCTTCGGAACTGAAAGACACGATGGCAATGTGTGGTGCCGCATCCATAAAAGATATCAGCCGTAATATGATCTATCACTCCCTCTAAATCCCCGGAGATTATTTAACAGGAATGAGGAGAAATGATGAAGAAAAAAGACACAGTGATATTTGACCTGGACGGTACTTTGCTTGATACACTAAAAGACCTGAAAAACAGTGTAAATTATGCATTGGAGTATTTTGGATATCCGCAAAGAACCTTAGATGAGGTGCGCAGATTTGTGGGAAACGGTATGTTCCTTCTCATGCAGAGAGCATTGCCGGGCGGGAAGGAGGATCCGCATTTTGATGAGGCGTTTGCCCTGTTTAAAAATCATTACAAGGAGCATTGTAATGATACGACAAAGCCTT
>JALFIK010000073.1 GCA_022776205.1 Eubacterium sp. | reverse complement strand
AAAATATCTGGCTGAAACTCTTGACAGCGTTTTTTTACAAACACAGGATCCCTCTGCATATGAGGTGATTATCATCAATGACGGCTCCTCAGACAACACCTCGGAGATCATAGAAGAGTATAGAAGGAACTATCCGAATTTAATTGTTATTGAAAAAGAAAACGGAGGACCTTCTTCTGCCAGAAATGCAGGACTTGACATTGCAAAAGGAGAATACATTTTCTTTTTTGATGCCGATGATATCCTTGCGCCAGATGCTCTTGCATCCATGTATGAAGCCGCAAAAACAAATCATGCGGATCTTGTTATCGGAAAATATGATTTATTTAATGAAGTAAAAACAATACCAATCACCGCCCTGGATGAACTGGTCGCACAAGAAGACATCGACAAATACGATCCTGACATTTTACAGACATTTTCTCTGTCTAATAAACTATTTCGAAGAAAATTAATTGAAGAAAATCATTTCCGTCTTCCACCAATCTCTTATTCCGAAGATGGTGCTTTCCTGATGCCCTATTTATATCATTGCTCTAAAATTACAGGGCTTGATCAGGTAATATTCCATTATCGCCGATATAACAATGCCGATGCCACCTCCCTTACTTCTTCCGTTTCTCCGGAAAAAATAAAGGACTATATTACCGCACATGAAATGATCTATTCCGCAGCTCGGGAAAGTATATTAAGAGATCACCCGGAATTCCACTCCATTGAGGAAATCCAGACAAAAGAGCCGGAATTTCAATACTACCTCAATGCTATCATCAGTAAAGAACTTCTAATTTTATTAAAACGTTTTTATGCCGGTTTCTGGTCTATAGAGCAGAGTACTGTCCAGATGATTGTAGGCAGGATAAATAAAGGATTAAAAAATCTGGATATTAAAAATCTGTCACAGCTAGGTTCCTCACTCCCGGAACTTTCCCTTACCAGCCTTGCTTCCTCCCGGGAAAAAGTTTTAAAGAACACTGTTTTTACCGCTGTCCTTTACGGGGAACCGGACCATCCGAAGGAATTTCTCCATTGTCTGGAGTCTCTCATTGCCCAGAATTTTATTTTTATAAAAATTATGGTTCCTGCCTCCATGGAGGAAATCATTCGTAAAAAAAGCTTACTGCGGGGCAACATTTTCTTTTTGGACGTTTCCTGTGAAAAAGAACTTTTTGCCAGAGCTCTTTGCCGGACTTCCAGTCCGTATATCGTTTTCTGCGACGCAAAAATTATATATACAAACGGAGCCTTTCGCAGAGCATATAATCTATTCCGCAGACAGTATTGCGACTTTTTTACAGAAACAATTCAACACAAAAATTATGGCAACCTTCAGCCGATGATTTTCAGTAAAATTGCATTTGATTCATTTCGCTGTGATGATAAAAACAAACTATACCTTGCCATGGATGCTACACTTGCCAACAAATTTTTCTCGGTACATTTTCTCAAAAATCAGAAGATTGATATGATGAAAAGTACTTTATCCATACTGGAGCAGTGTTTTGACAAAGGTTATTGTATTTACAAGCAAGATGAAATCGTCATCTTTGAAGACACGGAGGATTCCTTTATTCATCATACGTCCACAGAAGAGACACTGCCGATGATTAAGGAATATTTTGAAAACAAACCATTTTCACTAAACAGTCCGGAGATTTTATACGATCCCAGTGAATCCGGAGCAAAGTTCCGCCCAATTCCTTCTGATGAGGAGAATACTTTCTGGGAAGAAGAACTGCCTTCCATAAAAGGACAGCCTCTGGAAAACAAAGTTTTATTTATTTCCTGTCGCTCTGATAAAAATCTGGAAGGAAATGCAAAGGCACTTTACCCTTTCATTAAAGGAAAAAAAGTCATTTGTGCACAAAAACTTCCCCACGACAAAGAGACTGCACTGCGCATGACAAAAAATATTCTTACCAGTAAAGTAATCGTCACGGATGACTATGTAAAATATTTAAGATATTTCCCTCTAAAACCAGAACAAAGAGTCATCCAGCTATGGCACGCCTGCGGTGCTTTCAAGAAATTCGGACAACGTGGCACCAACATTCCGATCCCGACAGATCTGGCAACCCATGCCCAGTATAACCTTGTCTGCGTCAGCGGAGAAGCTGTACGTTCCGTTTACGCAGATGCATTTGATGTAAATTTTCAGAAAGTAAGAGCTTTGGGATGTCCTCGTACAGATATTTATTTTGATAAACAGGCCATCCGAAAAAAAGAACGAAAGATATATCTGCACCATCCGGGACTTTATAAAAAATCAGTTCTTTTGTATGCTCCTACATTCCGGGATACGGAAGGCGACCGGAGTGAATTTCATCCGGAAATTGATTTTGACCGTTTGTCAGAATCTCTGCTGCCGGAACAGATTTTCCTAATCTGTCCTCACCCTGTAATGAAAAAGCCAATTCTTACAAAAAAGTATCCGAACATTCTGGAAATGAGAGATTTTTCTACGAACGATTACATGTTAATATCAGACATGCTGATTACAGACTACTCTTCTGTAATTTTTGAATATGCATTACTGGGGAAACCAATTGCATTTTTCTGCTATGATCTCTTTAAGTATGACAGAGATTTTTACCTGAAATATCCGGAAGATCTCCCAGGTAATATTTTTACCACCCAGCAGGATCTCACCGACTACCTGATACACCCGGATAAACATGTCATAACGGAACAATATAATGATTTTGTTCATAAATATATGGCAGCATGTGACGGACACAGCTGTGAACGTATTGCAGCTCTAATTAATTCATATATGGAGGGTAAGTAAATGAGTGTAAATCCCATCTGTTTTTTAAGCACCCGCGGAAGGGAAATGAATATTGACCTGAAACTCATCAAAGACTATCTCGAGGAAAACCTTTCAGAGGCAGAATTTCATTATTTCTTTAAAAGCAATGCAACAAAAATTCCCGCTGCAAACCGCCAGATTGAAAAGGCCCGCCTCTCATTGTGCAAGAATTTTAAAAATATTATTTGTATGGACTCCTCCATCCCGATTAAGATTCCATCTGCCGCTCCGGGAGAACGAAGAATCCTTTCCGTTGCTCCCTATGATTATATTTTTAATGAATACCTTAATTTTGTGGAAAATCCGGAGAAGCCACCAAAAAAAACCTTCTTTCGCTGTACCCATGTGATTCCGGGGGCACCATTTATCACTAATCTGCTGAAAGAGCACTATGAATTTGAACAGGCCGAGATTCTTTCCGACATATGCTCCCCTTTTTCCTGGCATCTTTCCCAGGAACCATGCCGCAAACAAATGCGTCAGGATTTTTACACCATGTATCCACAGGCAAAGGGTAAAAAAATACTTTCTTTGCTTCTGGTAAATCAAGGAAATAAAGAAACAGATGATAATGAAGTCTTTCTCGATTTTCCATTAAAAGAATTTATAGAAAAAATGGGAGAAGAATGGTTTTTCATTACAAACAGCATGGATATTCTCAATATGTCAGAAATATTGTCCTTTGATTATTTTTCCCATATTGCCTGTATGAAAAACCAGTTTAATATAAACAATCTTTTATATGTATCCGATATGCTTATTACAAATAGCAGTAAACACGGAATCGCCTTTGTACCGACAAAAAATCCCGTATACTGTCTTGACTATGGAGACAAATATTTTTCAAAATACATGAAAGACTTCTACCCTTCTCTTTATTTTGAAAAAGCAGCAGATATGATGAAAATTAATTTTCAAAAGGAAATCCTGTCAGAAGATGAGCAGAAATTTTATCGGGAATTTTCCTATGATGTAAAAGAAAATCCCTGCGAAAAGATTGCACAGATACTTTTAATCTAAAATTCTACTTTTTGAAGTACATAAAAAATATACTGGAGAAAATAAAATGTTAAAAATTTCAAACCCTGACTTATTAACTAATCTTCCTCAGGAAAATCGCTTTATCGGAAGTTTGCCGTCCATGGAAAACTCATCCATAAACATTAACGGATCAAACAATATATTATATTGTGATAATAATGTCCACCTTTTAAACAGCAGTCTAACTTTTAACGGTAATAAGTCCGTTATTTTTCTTTCCGAAAATAAGCATGACTATAAACTCAACGTGACTATCTACAACAATTCTGCCTTTTATATTGGAAGAAATAATTATTTTAATGGTATTTTATATGCTATCCTCTCTGAACAAAAACATATTTTTATAGGAAATGATGGTGTA
>JALFIK010000072.1 GCA_022776205.1 Eubacterium sp. | reverse complement strand
TTAAACGTTGATTCCTTTTTTCCAGGTTGTTTTTTCCGGAACGTTCTTCCAGGGCGAGGATTCCTTCTGCTGCTTGCCCAAAGCAATTCCGGACTTTTTCTTCCCACGCGGAAGCATCAAAAGATGCATTTCGGGCGGAGGCAAAATCAATTTTTTCTTCCGTGAACATTTCATACATTTGTGTAACGGCAATCATGCCGATTCCGACTTTAATTCCATGAAGAACCGGTGGTTTCCCCTCAGCCTGAAATTTCATTTCCCAATAATGGGATAAATGATGCTCGCTTCCTGAAGCCGGCCGGGAGTTTTCGGTAAAGCTCATGGCAATACCGCTTAAGATGAGTGCTTCCGTGATGGCTTTTACTGCAGCCGGATTTCTATCTTTTACTTTTGTACTTTCTTCTACTACGATTTCTACGGCTTCTTTTACCATTCCTGCAATTGTATCACAATAATATTCCCCATTGATAATCTGTGCCATTTTCCAGTCAAGCAGGCAGGTATATTTTCCAAGAATATCTCCCAGACCTGCGACGATCATTTCCATGGGAGCCTGAGAGAGAATCTCTGTATCTCCAATGACCGCCAGAGGAACATGAGCGGAATAAGTCGTTTTTACAAAATCTGTGACCAGGGCGGCACCGATGGATACAAATCCATCCATGGAAGGAGCAGTGGCGAAAACCATATAAGGAAGTCCAAGTTTAAAGCTGCTGAATTTACATAAATCATTAATAGTGCCGGAGCCGATTGCAAGGATCACATCCGTGTCATCAGGAACGGCCATTATGAGAGACCCGAGAGCCTTTTCATCGGGAATCAGATTTTTTTCGTGAAAAATATGGGAGGAAAAAATCATCCCTGCAGAGGTGAGAACTTCTGCAACACTTTTCCCGGCGGCTTTCCATGTATTTTTATCGGCTACAAGGAATGGTTTTTTAAATCCGAGAGAAGAAATATGTTCCGGGAGACGGGAAGTAGCGTTTTGATCAACGTCTACAACTTTTAAATCTGTTTTATGTGTTCTTCCACATTTGCATTGAAATTCATGATTAAGATATTGATTTAAATCCATTGCTTTTTCCATAGAATACCCTCCAAATTGTAAATAATGATTAATTTATTTCTGTCTAAAGGACAGTATACCGAAAAAAAATAACACGTCAATGGGACGAAATGTGCTTGATTACTAATCAAAATCATTGTAAAATTAATCAAAAATCTGATTACTAAAATTGTCCGGTAATAAGAAGAAAAATCAGGGGAATGATTATTAATCAGCATCTGGTTCTGTCATATAACCGGTTTTTGATTAATTTTTAAAACGTAAGGAGGAAAAGGAAAATTGAAAGAAAAAAAGAAGGTGACCACGAGGGATATTGCCCGGGAATGTTTTGTTTCCCAGTCAGCAGTTTCCATGATATTAAGTGAAAAGGAAGGAACGCATTTTTCCCCGGAAACACGGAAACTGGTAAAAGAAACTGCCCGGAAATTAGGATATGAATATACACCCAGAAAAACACGGAAAGTCACAGATATGAAGTCTGTGATTCTCATAATGTGTCCCTCCCTTGCCACCCAGTATTATACAACACTGGTTCAGACAATCACGGGGAAAGCACAAAAAATGGGGCTTTGTACCCTGACTGCCCATACGGACCGGTCAAAGGAAAGAGAAGAGTATTATCTGAAAATGGCGGCAGATAATTCCTTTTACGGGGTAATTTATACCTATGTCCCCAAAGCGCAGAAAATGCTCAATCATCTTGATGGGACAATGCCCCTTGTATTAATTAATGACCATAATCCGGAATTAAAAATGGAACTGCTGGAACTGGACAGTAAAAAATCAGGAGCAATGATTGCCAGACATCTTCTCGAACTCGGGCACAAAAAAATTGCTTATGTTACAACGCCCCTTTCAAAAATGGAGCTTCCCCGTCGCAGGCGGCTGCTTGGGATGCAGGAAGAGTGGGAGAAGGCAGGACTGGATGCTTCTTTCATAAAGGTGTTATGCGAAGAGAAAGAAGACAGGGCGTTGTCCTCCGGGAATCAGTATTACGACACTGGTTTTCGTCTTACCAGAAAATATTTTGAACATCCGGAAGGAATTACTGCGTTTGCAGGTACGAATGATTTTGTTGCCATTGGGATCATGGACGCAATTACAAGTCTTGGGTTTCGTATCCCGAAAGATTATTCTGTCTGTGGATTTGATAATACCCTTGTCGCTTCTTTTTCCGGGATTTCGCTTACTTCCATTGATCACTGCATCGGAGAAAAAGGAGAATATGCAGTGACGATGCTTGAAAGCCAGCACAATTCGCTTCGTCTTAAAAAAAATAAGAATAAACCGCTGATTCGTCTGGAATATGAACCACATCTGATTGCCCGAAATTCAACGGGTCCGGTCTGTAAAAAATGAATGGATTTTTTTGTTTTTTCTCTTTAAATCAAGTCATACCCTTTGTTTCGAGTAAATGCGAACCGGAACAAAGGAAAAAATGAGTCGAAAAAGTGCAGGTTGTGCAATATGACACTAAATTGGGTTACCCATTAGCAAAAGTGCATAAATTGGATTATCCAATAATCGAAATATATGCTAAAGAAATTCTCAAAAAATAGACAAAATATACGAAAAAAATAATTAGTATTGAATTTATTTTGACAAATGATATAACTGACTTATACACATTGGGTGACCCACTTAGTATTTAGGAGGTGTTTATATTGCTTGTAAAATTTATTTTAGCAATTTTGCCAATTGTCTGGCTGATTATCGCGCTGAGTGCATTGAAGGTGCCGGGCCATAAAGCCTGTGTCATTGCACTGGTCATTACAGCAATCCTGGCAGCCGGGTACTGGAAGCTCAGTATCGTTGGAACATTGACCGCAGGACTCGAGGGGGTATTGAATGCCCTGTGGCCAATCTGCCTGGTAATCATTGCCGCATTGTTTACCTATAACTTAAGTCTCGAAACCGGGGCAATGGACCAGATTAAGAAAATGCTGGCAAGTGTTTCGGCAGACCAGAGAGTGCTTCTTCTTATTATCGGCTGGGGTTTTGGAAACTTTATGGAAGGAATGGCAGGGTTTGGAACGGCGGTTGCGATTCCGGCATCCATGCTGGCAGCAATCGGTGTGAATCCGATTTTATCTGTTCTTGCCTGTCTCGTTGCCAATACTACTCCG
Source organism: Eubacterium sp. (assembly GCA_022776205.1). Taxonomy (GTDB): domain Bacteria; phylum Bacillota; class Clostridia; order Lachnospirales; family Lachnospiraceae; genus Anaerobutyricum. The sequence goes on along the minus strand of JALFIK010000072.1, from coordinate 3,459 downwards.
ACAGCGTTTGGTTCTGTAGGTGTTCCGACTGTAACACTGGCTTCGGTTACCGGACTGGATGCACTTTCATTGTCAGGGAGCGTGGCAATGATTCAGGGAATCCTGACATTTCTTTCTCCGTTTGTCATGGTATTTATCGTGGGAAAAGGATTTAAGGCAATTAAAAAGGTATTACCGATGATTCTCATCGCATCCCTTTCCTTTACTGTACCGTGGTTCATTGCAGCACAGGTCATTGGCTGCGAACTGCCGGATATTATTGGATCAATTATTTGTATGGTTTGTCTTGTTGTGGCATCCAGATTCCTCAATAAGAATCCGGAGCCGGAATATGCGATTACAATTTCTGAAGAAGAGGGAGAGAAAAAGTTTTCTGTGTCGGAAGGAATTAAGGCATGGAGCCCATTTATTTTAATTTTCTTATTATTAATGTTTACGTCTACTCTCTGCCCTCCGATTCATAATCTGATCGCAGATATTAAAACAACAGTGACGGTTTATTCGGGAGAGGGAGCCGGAACGCTGACTTTCAGCTGGATTAATACACCGGGCGTTATGATTTTTATCGCTGCAATAATCGGTGGTGTGATTCAGGGAGCATCTGCCGGTACAATGGGAAGAGTTTTTGTAGAAACTCTTAAAAAGTACTGGAAGACAATTTTAACGATATGCAGTGTTATGGCAACTGCGAAAATCATGGGATACAGCGGAATGATTTCCGATATCGCAAATCTGCTTGTTGTAGTAGCTGGATCGTTCTATCCTCTGATTTCTCCGTTGATTGGAGCTCTCGGAGCCTTTGTTACCGGTTCTGGAACATCCACTTGTGTATTATTTGGAGGACTTCAGAGCCAGACAGCCCTTTCTCTTGGATTAAATCCATCCTGGACAGCAGCGGCTAACGTACTCGGAGCCGGTATTGGAAAGATGATCTGTCCGCAAAGTATTGCGATTGGTGCCAGTGCCATCGGTGCAGTTGGATCGGAAAGTAAAATATTAAGAGCAGTATTTAAATATTTTGTTATTTATGTAGTAATTGCCGGAATTATCTGCTATGCAGGTTCTCTGGCAGGATTATAGAAAAAACTAAAAAAATAAGGAGGTAGCGAAATGTATAATAAGTTAACACCTGAAATTATCGAAGAGATCAAAAAAGTATCCGATAATGTTCTGGAAGGCGAGGATATTAATCCGGATTATGCCAAAGATGAGATGCCAATTTATGGTACTCACATGCCGGATCTGGCAGTGCAGGCACGTTCCACAGAAGAAGTGGCAGCTGTTGTAAAAATCTGTTACGAAAATAATATTCCTGTTACACCAAGAGGAGCCGGTACCGGCCTTGTAGGCGGATGTGTTCCTTTATATGGCGGAGTATTAATTGATCTTTCTAAAATGAACAAGATCAAATCTTATGATATGGAAAACTTTGTGGTAGATATTGAAGCCGGTGTACTGTTAAATGATCTGGCAGAAGATTGTCTGTCAAGAGGAATGTTATATCCGCCAGATCCGGGAGAAAAATTTGCATGTGTTGGCGGTAATGTGGCAACAAATGCAGGTGGTATGAGAGCGGTTAAATATGGTGCGACCCGTGATTATGTAAGAGCAATGACCGTTGTACTTCCGACCGGAGAAATTACGCATTTAGGTGCAACGGTATCCAAGACATCTTCCGGATATTCTCTTTTAAACCTGATGATTGGTTCTGAGGGAACGCTTGGTATTATCACAGAATTAACATTAAAGATTATTCCGGCACCGAAGGCAGCTGCATCTTTGATCATCCCTTATGAGGATCTGAAAACTGCATTATCCACTGTTCCGAAATTTAAGATGGCACATATGGATCCGCAGGCAATTGAGTTCATGGAGAAAGAAATTGTCCTTGTTTCTGAGCGCTATATTGGAAAATCTGTATTCCCGCAGCAACTGGATGGTGCTGATATCGGTGCATACCTCCTTGTTACTCTGGATGCAAACAGTGAAGATGAACTGGATGCTTTAATCGAACAGGCAGCAGAACTTGTATTAGAGGCTGGTGCGATGGATGTCCTTGTTGCAGATACTCCGGCTAAGATGAAAGATGCCTGGGCAGCACGTTCCTCCTTCCTGGAAGCAATTATGGAAGAAACGAAGCTTCTTGACGAATGTGATGTTGTAGTTCCGGTAAATAAGATTGCAGACTACCTTGTCTTTGCAAATAAAGTTGCAGAAGAATGTGGTATTACAATCAAGACATTCGGACATGCCGGTGACGGAAATTTACATATCTATGAATGCTCCAATGATTTGGAAGAAGAGGAATTCGAGAAGAGAGTCGATAAGTTCTTCAAGGCAATCTATGATGAAGCAATTCGCTGTGGCGGTCTTGTATCCGGTGAACATGGAATCGGTTCCGGCAAGGTGAAATATCTTGTGGAATCCATCGGAGAAAAGAATATGCAGCTGATGGAAGGCATTAAGAGAGTTTTCGATCCGAAGATGATCTTAAATCCTGGAAAAGTATGCTATCGTCTGTAATGATGAAGGAGGAAATAATAGAATGAATATTTGTGTTTGTGTAAAACAGGTACCTGATACCAACGAAATCAAGGTTGATCCGGTTACTCATACTCTGGTAAGAAAAGGAGTTCCAAGTGTAGTAAATGCTTTTGATACCTATGCACAGGAAGTCGGAGTACGGTTGAAAGAAAAATTAGGCGGAAAACTAATCGTGATTTCCATGGGACCGGAACAGGCAAAAGATGCCATCAAGACATGTCTTGCAGTAGGAGCAGATGGAGGTTACCTCGTTTCGAGCAAAAAATTCGGTGGATCGGATACGCTTGCAACAAGTTACATCCTTTCAGAAGCCATTAAGGCAGTAGAAGAAAAAGAAGGTTTTAAATTTGATCTGATCTTATGTGGAAAACAGGCAACAGACGGAGATACCGCCCAGGTTGGTCCGGAAATTGCAGAACATCTTGGTATTCCGCAGATTACATATGCCCTTGATATCATAGAGAATGATGGTGAAATTCAGGTAAAACGGGAATGTGATGAAGGATATGATCTGATTTCCACGAAACTTCCGGCAGTGATTACTGTTGTTAAGCTTCCATATGAACCAAGATATCCAACGATTAAGAGTAAGATGGCTGCAAAGAAGAAAGAGATACCTGTCCTCACAGAAGATGATATTCCGTCAATCGATCCGGAACGCTGTGGATTAGGTGGTTCTCCTACAAAAGTAAAGAAAACCTATACACCGGTTACAGAGAAAAACGGTGTGGTTCTTCAGGGCCTTGAGCCGGAAGATGCAGCAAAACAGGTTGTTAAGTTAATCTATGATGCAAAAATTTTGTAAGGAGGACTGGATCATGAATCTTGCAGATTATAAGAATATTTGGGTTTTTATTGAGACAGAATGTGGAAAACCAAAAAATGTTGGTTTCGAATTAATAAATGTAGCAAAAC
>JALFIK010000050.1 GCA_022776205.1 Eubacterium sp. | reverse complement strand
TTCTTATTGTATGGGACTTTATCCGTTTTGCTAAAAGTCAGGGAATTGCCGTCGGACCGGGCCGGGGAAGTGCAGCGGGAAGTATTGTCGCCTATTGTCTGGAAATCACAAATATCGATCCGATCCGTTACCAGCTGATTTTCGAGCGTTTTTTGAATCCGGAGCGTGTGTCCATGCCGGATATTGATATTGACTTCTGTTATGAAAGGCGGCAGGAAGTCATTGATTATGTATATGAAAAATATGGAAAAGACAAAGTCGTACAGATTGTCACCTTCGGAACGATGGCTGCCCGAATGGCAGTGCGGGATGTGGGCCGGGTGCTGGATATCCCATATGCCCGGGTGGATCATGTGGCGAAAATGATTCCGATGGAACTGGGAATTACCATTGAAAAAGCACTGAAATCCAATCCGGAATTAAAACAGGCTTACGACAGTGATGAGGAAGTAAAAAATCTGATCGATATGTCCATGCGTCTGGAAGGACTACCACGGCACACATCCATCCATGCGGCCGGAGTGGTGATCGGCTCGGAACCACTCGATGAGTTTGTTCCTCTCTCCAGAGGAGCGGACAATGTGATTACAACTCAGTTTACCATGACGACAATCGAGGAGCTGGGACTACTTAAAATGGATTTTCTCGGACTTCGTACTCTTACCGTCATCCAGGATGCCTGCCGTATGATTGAAAAAAAACTGGGGAAGAAATTCTGTATTGATGACATTGATTATGAGGATGCCAGAGTATATGAGATGATCGGTCAGGGAAAAACAGAAGGTGTTTTCCAGCTGGAAAGTGCGGGAATGAAATCTTTCATGAAGGAACTGCGGCCGACAAACCTGGAGGATATCATTGCAGGAATTTCCCTGTATCGTCCCGGCCCAATGGATTTTATTCCGAAATACATTAAGGGAAAGCACAATCAGGATGCCATTGAGTACAGCTGCCCTCAGCTGGAGGAAATTCTTGCACCAACCTACGGCTGTATCGTTTATCAGGAACAGGTCATGCAGATTGTTATGCGTCTTGCCGGCTACACCCTCGGGCGAAGCGATCTGGTGCGCCGCGCCATGTCAAAGAAAAAGGGAGATGTCATGGCAAGAGAGCGGCAGAATTTCGTGTACGGAAATGAAGAAGAGGGTGTGGAAGGATGTATCCGACGGGGAATTCCGGAAGAGACGGCAAATAAGATTTTCGATGAGATGATTGATTTTGCCAAATATGCATTTAATAAATCCCATGCAGCAGCCTATGCCGTCGTTTCTTACCAGACGGCATGGCTTCGGTGCTTTTATCCGGTGGAGTTTATGGCAGCTCTTCTTACATCGGTAATTACCAATCCGAAGAAAATCACCGAGTATATTAATACCTGCCGGTCTATGGGAATCCGGATTCTGCCTCCTGACATTAATGAAGGAGAGAGCGGATTTTCTGTTTCGGGCAACGGGATTCGCTATGGACTCTCCGCAATTAAGAGCCTTGGGAAAAATGTGATCGAGGTTATGATCAGGGAAAGACAGGAACATGGGAAATACAAAAACCTGAAAGATTTCATGGAACGTTTAAGTACAAAAGAAATCAATAAACGTACGATTGAAAATCTGATAAAAGCGGGTGCTCTTGACAGCTTCGGCGCAACGCGGAAACAGCAGATGCTCGTTTATCCTGTTTTGCTTGATGAAGTAAACCGGGAAAAAAAGGAGAGTATCTCCGGGCAGATGTCTTTGTTCGATTTCTTTTCCGAGGAAGAGAAAAAAGAATATGAAATGCAGTATCCTGATGTGGGTGAGTATGAGACGGCAGAAAAGCTCGCCCTGGAAAAAGAGGTTCTTGGGATTTATGTAAGTGGTCATCCTCTGGAAAAATATATGGATTCCTTAGAAAAACAAGTGACGGCAAAGACGACGGATTTTGAGCCGGATGAGGAGAGCGGGCGGGCCGTTGTAAAGGATGGCAGACATTACGTGATCGGAGGGATGATTACTTCCCTCACACCGAAACTTACAAAGACAAACCAGAACATGGCTTTTCTTACCATTGAAGATTTGTACGGGACGGTGGAAGTTATTCTTTTTCCACGGGATTATCAGAAATACAAACAATATTTGAAAGAAGACAGTGCCGTCTATATAAAGGGAAGGGCGTCGGTCTCGGAGGAGAGCGGAAAGCTTGTTGCAGAATATATGATCCCCATGGAGGATCTTCCGAAGGAAATATGGATTCAGACAGCGGACATTACGGAATTTACCGAAAGGCAGCAGGCTCTTTATGACATAATCCGGGCAAATTCCGGGAAAAATGAGATTGTAATTTATTCCAGAAAAGAGAAAGCGATTAAGAGGCTTCCTTCTTATGAAAATATTTCTTCCGGTCAGAGTACCCTTGAAAATCTCCGGGCATTATTTGGAGAAAAAAATGTAAAGGTTGTAGAAAAGAGTATTGAAAAATCGGCAGAAAAGATATAATATAAGTATTCGATAGGGTAATCTTAGGGAATTATGAAATGGAGGTAACACTATGAGTAAAGCTAGCGCAGTAGACACGATTGGCATTTTAACCAGTGGCGGAGATGCGCCGGGTATGAATGCTGCCATCAGAGCTGTTGCAAGGACCGCCTGGGCAAGAGGCCTTAATGTAAAGGGTATTATGCGGGGTTACAGTGGATTATTGAATGGCGAGATTTTTGATATGGAGAAGGAGTTCACCTGTGATATTATATCGCGTGGTGGAACTGCCTTGTTTACAGCAAGATGTGAAGAATTCAAACAATTAGAATATCAGAAGAAAGCGGCAGACATTTTAAGAGAGAATGGAATTGACGGACTGATTGTCATCGGTGGAGACGGATCTTTCCGTGGTGCCCAGAAACTTGCCAATCAGGGAATTAACACGGTGGCTCTTCCGGGTACGATCGATTTGGATATTGCCTGTACAGAGTATACCATCGGTTTCGATACCGCAGTCAATACAGCAATGCAGGCAATTGATAAGATCCGTGATTCTTCCACATCTCATGAGAGATGTTCCATCATTGAAGTAATGGGAAGAAATGCCGGTTATATCGCATTGTGGTGTGGTATTGGTGCAGGTGCGGAAGACATTCTGATTCCGGAGCGCTTTGACGGTAACAGACCGAAACTGGAGAATGCGTTGATTGACAGCATTCTTGAGAAAAAGGCCCGTGGTAAGAAACATCACCTGATTATCAATGCGGAAGGAATCGGGGAATCTTATGGAATGGCAAAGAGAATCGAGCAGGCAACCGGCGTGGAGACGAGAGCAAGTATTTTAGGATATATGCAAAGGGGCGGAAGTCCGACAGCCAAGGACAGAGTTTATGCCTCTTATATGGGAGCTCTTGCGGTTGATCTTCTCTGCAGTGGTGCGACAAACCGTGTCGTTGGTTATCGTAACGGTCAGTATATCGATTACGACATCGAAGATGCACTTGGTATGGCGAAAGACGTGGATGAATACGAATTTGAGATTGCACAGATTCTTGGAAGATAGATTTCGTTAATTGATGAATTCAATATTTGGAAACGAAATAGGGTTGTTGCTTATGGCGACAACCCTATTTTTATGGAGACGTCGCAGTAACGGATATTTAGCTGTAACTGCAGACGTCATCTTTTTGCGCATTTTTGTTTACTTTGGTCACAGTTACTACGCTTTTTTCATAAATAAATTAACTCCATATTGCTACAGTTTTTATTGATTTTATACACTATTTATTAGATAATTATTTTGGCAGATATCTTTATTAGAATCTGACCCTGAATATAAGGAGTTTGAAACATGAAAAAGATGACAAAACAGGAAAAACACAAACAGTGTATGCGGGAAATCCGCGGGACACTCATCGTAGTTGCAATTTGTTGTGTATGGCACATTCTCAGTGCATTTTTACTGAATGGGACAGGACTTTATTTCCTTGGCATGCCGGCATGGTTTAGTGTATCAACCTTTGGAACCATTTTACTCTCATTACTTGGAGTATGGTATCTTTTAAAACATGTCTTCGTTGATTTTGAATACGATGATGAAGAAGAGGAGGGAGAATAGTATGACAACGAATCAGAAAATTATCCTTGGCATATTTATCATTTACCTCGGATTAAATGCCATCATCGGTATTTTATTCAGCAGACATCAAAGCCGTCAGAATGCCTCGTCGGAGAAGAATTTCTTCATTGGCGGAAGAAGGATGAATGGCTTACTTCTTGCCATGACAACAATGGCAACCTACACTTCGGTCAGCTCTTTTGTATCCGGTCCCGGTGCGGCAGGCCTTACGTATGGATATGCTCAGGCATGGATTGCCACGGTTCAGGTTCCCGTTACATTCCTGGTACTCGGTGTGCTTGGAAATAAACTGGCTCTGGTTTCCAGAAGAACCGGTTCCGTTACAGTGGTTGGTTATCTGAAGGCCCGTTATAAGAGTGATGCTTTGGTAATCATCACCAGCCTTCTCATGGTGGCATTCTTTACCGCACAGATGATCGGGCAGTTTACCGGTGGAGCAACTTTGATTTCCTCCATTACCGGCCTTGATCATGTGACCTCTTTGTTAATCTTTGGAGCTGTCGTTATCATCTACACTTCCATTGGTGGTTTTAGTGCTGTTGCCATAACGGATACGATCCAGGGAATCATTATGTGTATCGGTACTTTCCTGTTTCTGTTCTTTGTATTAAGAGCCGGAGGCGGTCTTTCCGGTATTGATGCGGGACTTGCCAATAATCTTCCGGGTGTATATGATAACCTCTTCTCCATCTATACTCCGGGAACCTTACTTAGTTTTTGGGTCCTTGTTGGTTTTGGTACCCTTGGACTTCCACAGACTGCTGTCCGTTCCATGGGCTTTAAGGATACAAAGAGTCTCCACTCTGCTATGTGGATCGGTGCGTTAACCTGTAGTTTTATTATCGTTGGTATGCACATGGCCGGTACATGGGCAGGTGCATTAGTGGATACAAATAACCTTCCGACTTCTGACTACTTTGTTCCTTATATCGTTCAGAAGATTATGCCGGTTGGCCTTGCCGGAATCTTCCTTGCAGCTCCGATGGCTGCCGTTATGTCCACCGCCGATTCTCTTCTGATCCTGGCATCCGCTGCCATCGTGAAAGATTTATGGCGTAATTATGTGGTAAAAGATGACCCTGTGAAGGTCGCATCCTATAATAAAAATGTGGGAAAATTAAGTACACTTGTTACCCTTGCTTTTGGTATTGTTGTAATAATTCTTACGATTGATCCACCGGATATTATCTTCTTCCTGAATCTTTTTGCCATGGGTGGTCTGGAATGTAGCTTCTTCTGGCCTCTCATTGGGGGATTGTTCTGGAAAAAAGGGACGAAACAAGCCGCAATCTGCAGTTCCATTGGTGCCGCTGCCACTTATGTATTTTGCTACTATAATGTAAAAGTTGCGGGAATCAATGCCGTAGTTTGGGGACTTCTTGCCGGTGCAATTCTTTATTTTGCGGTGGGATATGCTACATCGAAGGATGGTCTGGATTCGGATATTATAGAAAAATGTTTCTGATATAAAATGACAAGACAGAGCAGCATCTGTTTGAACTGAAAATGCGCAAAAAAAAGTCCGTCGGCAGTTACGGTCGTTAGACCGTTACTACGACGGATCTTTTTCACTATTCCTGTATCTGACGTACCGATTGAGCATAGATTGCCAGGATATCCTCTTTAGTAAGAATAAACGGGCAGGTGGAAAGCTTCTTGGTATTCTGGAGGATTCGGTCGGTGAATGTGGAAACTTCTTCGGCAGACAGAGAGACGGTGCCGAGGATTTCTTTTAAAAAAGCGGCAAAGCTGTCAAGGTCTTCAAAGCCGAGAAGGGAAAGAATCTCCTTCACATCTTCCGGAAACTCTTTTTCATAGCGGCGCAGGTAGGCTGCCAGAAAGATGCCGCAGGCCTTTCCGTGAGGCACACCCTTATTATAGGTAACATCATAGCTTAATGCATGTGGAATGGAGGTTCCTGTCTGGGCGATGGCCATTCCTGCAATGGTGGAAGTCATCATGCACTGTTGTGCCATGTCTTCTGTAAGCCTCTCATCGGAACGCAGGAAAGGAACCAGATCTCTCCACAGTTTTAATCCGTAGGAAGAAAACATCCGGTTATAGACGTTAGATGTGGCATGGATGAAACTTTCCGTCAGGTGGCATAATGCATCCACGCATGTGTTGACCAGGAGATTTTTTCCCGCACCGAGAAGATATTTTCCGTCAACAAGAGCCAGGTCAGGGAAAAGTTTATAGGAAATGCTCTGTTTTGTTTGAATGTCGTGGCGGGTCAGAACGGAGACCGGTGTGATCTCGGAACCGGTACCGCAGGTTGTCGGAACTGCGGCAATCGGAAGTGCTTTTAAATCTTTTGCCACATAAAAACAGTCTCCCGTTTCTGTCGGATTGGCGATTAGAAGGGCAATGGCTTTCGAAGCATCCAGAGGGGAGCCGCCGCCAATGCCGATTACAAAGTCAGCACCGAATTCTTTGCCTGCTGCGGCTGCTTTTTCCACAGTTTCCACAGAAGGATTTTCTTCAATATCATTGTAGATTTCATAGGGAATCCCGCCCTCTTCCAGAATAGCGGTCACATCATCGAGGGAACCGTTCTTTTTGGAAGAGCTGTGCCCGGTAACGATAAAAGCCTTTGAGCCAAGAGCCAGCAGTTCTTTTTTATGGTTTTGTACACAGTTTTTTTCAATAAAAGTATTTGTAGGATCAAAAAAACGCATAATACTCTCCTTTCCTTCAGTAAAATCTTTCAAAAACAGTGTACCATAATCGCCAGGTTTTTTGCAAATATCAAAAGGGTATCCGGTGAAAAACTACTTGAAGTATCTCTGGTTTATGTTATGATGTAATGTGAGACTTTATCTCATGATCTATTTTTATACTTTTAAGGAGGTACGGATGAAGAAGATATTAGCGCCATCAATTTTATCGGCGGACTTTGCAAATCTGGGAAGAGATGTGCTTGAGGCAGTGAATGCGGGAGCACAGTATGTTCATGTAGATGTTATGGACGGAATGTATGTTCCGCAGATTACTCTGGGGCAGCCGGTCATCCGGTCGCTTCGCAGTATAACCGATGCCGTGTTTGATGTGCATCTTATGGTAGAAGATCCGGGAAGATATATTGAAGATTTTGCAGAGGCAGGAGCGGATATCATTACAGTCCATGCAGAGGCCTGTACCCATCTTGACCGGGTGGTTCATCAGATCAGGGACTGTGGGAAGAAGGCGGCGGTAGCACTGAATCCGGCCACTCCCCTTTCTGCTGTGGAATATCTCCTGCCGGAGCTTGATATGGTACTGATCATGACTGTGAATCCGGGATTCGGAGGACAGAAATATATTCCTTACTGTACGGAAAAAATCCGTTGCCTTCGTGGTATACTGGAAGAGAGGGGACTTGAAACAGACATTCAGGTGGATGGTGGCGTGAAGGCATCGAATATCGCTCAGATTGCCGAAGCCGGTGCCAACATATTTGTCTGCGGTTCCGCAGTATTTGGTGGCAATATTACAAAGAATGTAAAAGAAATTTTAGAGAAGATGAATGAGAGGTAGAAAAGATGAGTGAATGTACACATGACTGCAGTTCCTGTGGCGAGAGCTGTGCGGAAAGAGAAATGAAACCGGAAGATTTCCTCGTGAAATTAAGCAGGGGAAGTTCCGTAAAGAAAGTAATCGGTGTTGTGTCTGGAAAGGGTGGTGTCGGTAAATCCATGGTGACTTCTCTTCTTGCCGCTGCAACCATGCGGGAAGGATTCAAGACAGCGATATTAGACGGAGATATTACCGGCCCTTCCATTCCGAAAGCTTTTGGTGTGTCCCAGAATCTTGTGGGAAATATGGACGGGCTGATCGTTCCGGCAACCACAGCCTGCGGAATTGATATGGTTTCCGTAAATCTGATGCTGGAGAATGAGACTGATCCGGTTATTTGGAGAGGTCCGGTTCTCGGCGGTGTGATCAAACAGTTCTGGGGAGAGACTCTATGGAACCGGATTGATTATATGTTTATCGATATGCCTCCGGGAACCGGAGATGTGCCTCTGACTATTTTTCAGTCCGTTCCGTTAGACGGAATCGTGATCGTGGCTTCCCCTCAGGAACTGGTGGGAATGATCGTGGAAAAGGCAGCTAATATGGCAAGGATGATGCAGGTTCCGATTCTGGGTCTGGTAGAGAATATGAGCTATGTGGAATGTCCGGATTGCAAAAAGAAGATCAAAGTATTCGGAGAAAGTCATATCGATGAGATTGCTGCACAGTATGATGTGCCGGTTCTGGCAAAACTTCCGATTGATCCGGCCCTTGCTGCTGCCTGTGATGCAGGTAAGATTGAATTCGTCGAGAATAATTATATGAAGGATGCCATTGAGGTATTAAAGAAGTTATAAGACGTCATGGAGGCGTAAATGGACAAAAATAATAATCAGAAGAATAACCCGAACAGAAAGAAAAATATTAAATCGGCACTGATTTTGCTGGTAATCTGTCTGGGAATCACTGCCTTGTTTACTTCTGTCATGAACCGGTATAAAAACGGAGAGCAGAAACAGATTGATTACAATGAATTCCTCGATATGCTCGATGAGGGAGAAGTAAAGAAAGTGGAGATCGGGGATAAGAAGCTTTATATTACTCCGAAAAAGCAGGAGAATCCTTTGCTGAAGACAACATATTATACATTTATCACGGAAGATGGAAATAACCTGACAGTCCGTTTAAGAGCGGCCAAAGTGAAGTTCTGCCGGCAGGACAGCGGTTCAAACACCGCCCTGTCACTGATCGTAAGTTATGTGGTGCCGTTTATCCTGATTTATGCAATGATGTGGTTCCTCATGCGGGGCATCGGCAAGGGCGGTGGCATGATGGGCAGTGTCGGAAAGAGTAATGCCAAGGTTTACGTGGAAAAGAAGACCGGTGTTACCTTTGCGGATGTGGCCGGTCAGGATGAGGCCAAGGAGAGTCTGACAGAGATGGTCGATTTTCTTCACAATCCGGGGAAATACATTGAAATCGGTGCGAGACTTCCGAAAGGTGCCCTTCTCGTAGGTCCTCCGGGAACGGGAAAAACCCTTCTTGCCAAGGCGGTTGCCGGAGAGGCAAATGTCCCGTTTTTCTCCTTAAGCGGTTCCGATTTTGTCGAGATGTTCGTCGGCGTGGGCGCATCGAGAGTGCGGGATCTTTTTAAGCAGGCTCAGTCCATGGCACCGTGTATTATTTTTATTGATGAGATCGATGCCATTGGAAAAAGTCGTGACAGCCGTTATGGCGGAGGAAATGACGAGAGGGAACAGACATTAAATGCCCTTCTTGCAGAGATGGACGGATTTGATTCCTCCAAAGGACTTGTGATCCTGGCAGCGACAAACCGTCCGGAAGTACTAGATAAGGCCCTGCTTCGTCCGGGACGTTTTGACCGTCGTGTCATTGTGGAACGCCCGGATCTGAAAGGACGTGTGGAGACATTAAAAGTTCATGCAAAGAATGTGCGCATGGATGAAACGGTGGATTTTGATGAGATTGCCCTGGCGACTTCCGGTGCCGTAGGATCGGATCTTGCCAATATGATTAACGAGGCAGCGCTTGCCGCAGTCAAAGCGGGAAGACAGGCGGTATCCCAGAAAGACTTATTTGAGGCGGTGGAAGTGGTCATTGCCGGAAAAGAAAAGAAAGACCGGATTCTTGGAGAAGAGGAGAAAAAGATCGTTGCTTATCACGAAGTGGGTCATGCCATGGCGATTGCCGTGCAAAAGCACACGGAACCGGTACAAAAGATCACGATTGTCCCAAGAACTATGGGAGCGCTCGGATACACCATGCAGGTTCCGGAAGAAGAACGGTATCTGATGAGTAAGGAGCAGATGCTCCAGGAACTGGTTACTTTGTTTGGAGGCCGTGCGGCGGAAGAGGTAATTTTCCACTCAGTTACGACCGGTGCTGCCAACGATATTGAGCGGGCTACTCAGATTGCGAGAGCAATGGTAACCCAGTACGGTATGTCGGAGACTTTTGGTCTTATGGGACTTGAATCCATAGAGAACCGGTATCTCGACGGGCGGGCAGTGATGAACTGTTCCGACGCGACGGGAGCCCTCGTGGATGCAGAAGTGAAGAACATTCTGAAAGATGCCTACGAAAAGGCGAAGAAGATCATTGAAGAACACAGGGAAGTGATGGATGAGATTGCCGCGTTCCTGATCGAGAAAGAAACGATTACCGGAAAAGAATTTATGGAAATCTACAACAAATCCCTGCATTCGGAGGAAGCGGTTTTTGAGGAGCCGGATACTTCAGAGAAATCTCCGTCAGAGGAAACTTTCCCGTCAGAAGGGTCTTTGGCCACTGCAGATGAGACAGCAGAACTTCCGGCAGCTTCACAGGAAGAAATAAAAAATGTTTGATATTCAGGAAGAATTAAAAAAACTCCCGGCCCGGCCGGGAGTGTATCTTATGCACAATGCGCAGGATGAGATTATTTATGTTGGCAAGGCCCGGGTCCTTAAAAACCGGGTGCGCCAGTATTTTCAGAGCAGTTATAAAAAGAGTGTAAAAATTCAGCATATGGTGTCTCATATTGCTTATTTTGAATATATAATTACGGACTCGGAACTCGAAGCTCTGGTGCTGGAATGTAATCTCATAAAGGAACACAGGCCTCATTATAACACCATGCTGAAGGATGACAAAAGTTATCCCTATATTCGGGTGACGGTGCAGGAGGAGTATCCCAGAGTCCTTTTCTGCCGGAATGTAAAGCGCGATAAATCCCGGTATTTTGGCCCTTACACAAGTGCCGGTGCCGTAAAAGATACGATAGAACTTATGAGAAAGGCATATAAGATACGAAGCTGCAGCCGGTCTTTACCGAAGGAAATCGGAAAGGACCGGCCTTGTCTTTATTACCAGATTGGCCAGTGTGATGCCCCTTGTCAGGGATATATTACCCGCGAGGAGTACCGGGAACATGTGAACCGGGCTCTTAAATTTCTAAATGGGGACGAAGCGGATATTATCGCCAGCCTGGAGGAGAAGATGAAACAGGCATCGAAAAAGCTTGAATTTGAGCAGGCTGCGGAATACCGTGATCTCATTGAAAATGTGAAACGAATCGGAGAGAAGCAAAAGATTAATGATACGGGTGGAGATGACAGGGATATTATCGCCATGGCCAAAGCCGGAGATGAGGCAGTGGTCTCTGCCTTTTTTATTCGTGGCGGGAAGCTTCTCGGCAGGGATCATTTTCACATGACAGGGATTGGAGACAGCGAAAAAAAAGAGATTCTCACGGATTTTATAAAACAGTTTTATGTGGGAACTCCATTTATTCCGGGAGAAATCCATACGCAGGAAGAAATCTGCGACCGGGAGATTCTTGAGAAATGGCTTTCGGACAAGCGGGGTGGCAAAGTCTCCTTCGTTACTCCGAAAAGAGGAAGTAAACATCAGATGATGGAGCTTGCAAAGGAAAATGCCCAGAATGTTCTGATGAAGGACGGGGAGAAACTTCGTCGCGAAGAACACAGAACTGTCGGGGCTGTTCATGAACTTGAACAGGTCCTGGGAATTGAGGGACTGAACCGGATGGAGGCTTTTGATATTTCCAATACAAATGGATACGAGAATGTGGCATCCATGGTTGTGTTTGAAAAGGGAAAGGCAAAGCGCAGTGATTACAGAAAATTTAAGATAAAAACAGTATCCGGGCCGGATGATTACCGGTGTATGGAGGAAACCCTTACCCGTCGTTTTTCTCACGGAATTCGGGAGCGGGAAGAGAGAAGAAAAAAGGGACTGGACGAATCCCTCGGAAGTTTTACGAAGTTTCCGGACATACTAATGATGGACGGAGGAAAGGGACAGGTCAATATCGCAAAAAAGGTGCTCGAAGAGCTGGGATTATCCATTCCTGTCTGCGGGATGGTTAAAGATGATTCACACCGGACCAGAGGACTTTATTACGAAAATGAGATTATCCATCTGCCGAAAAATTCGGAGGCTTTTCGCCTGATCACCCGTCTGCAGGATGAGGCCCACCGTTTTGCGATTACCTATCATAAAGCAATCCGGGGAAAAGAGCAGGTCCATTCTGTGCTTGATGATATCCGGGGAGTAGGCCCGGCCAGAAGAAAAGCATTAATGAAACATTTCAAGGATATTGGGAAAATCCGGGAAGCATCCGTCAGCGAACTTTGCGAAGTGGATGGAATCACGAAATCCGTGGCGGAGGAAATTTACACCTTTTTCCATCAGGATACTTCTAATAAAAAAGATGATATGTTATAATAATCCATATGACAGCCTGCCTGACAGGCCATTTCAAAAAGAGTAAGAGAATAAATTGCGGAGGAAATTATGTATAAAGTTAAATTATCAGAATTCGTACAGAAAATGGAGCTGAAAAATCTCCTGCCGGATATTGATACAGACAGTATCAGGATTGAACAGTCTGCGGTAAACCGGCTGGCTTTGCAGCTGGCAGGATTTTTCGAATATTTTGATTCTGAAAGAATTCAGGTCATCGGCAATGTGGAGAATGCCTATTTAGAGCAGATGGGTGAAGAGAAACAAAAAGAAATCTATGAAAAGATTTTTTCCTTCAATATTCCATGTCTGGTGTTCTGCCGGGGGCTGGAACCTTCTGACCTCATGCTGGATTTTGCAGAAAAGAGCGGTGTTCCGTTATTTACGACGGAGACGAGCACATCAGAGTTTATTGCGAATTCTGTACGCTGGCTTAGTGAGCAGCTGGCTCCGCGAATTTCCATTCATGGTGTTTTGGTTGATGTGTATGGCGAAGGTGTACTGATCATGGGTGAGAGCGGAATCGGAAAGAGTGAAGCGGCTTTGGAGCTGATTCACAGAGGGCATCGTCTGGTATCTGATGATGTGGTGGAAATTCGTAAGATCAGTGATGATACCCTGATGGGGACTTCTCCGGATATCACAAGACATTTCATCGAACTGAGGGGAATCGGTATTGTGGATGTCAAGAGCCTGTTTGGTGTAAAAAGTGTGATGTATAATCAGACGATTGACATGGTCATCCGTCTGGAGGACTGGAACCGGGAAGCGAATTATGATCGCCTTGGATTGGATGAAGATTATATCGAATTTCTTGGAAATAAGGTCGTGTGCTACTCCATCCCAATTCGTCCGGGCAGAAATCTGGCAGTCATTGTGGAATCTGCAGCAATAAATTATCGTGCAAAAAAGATGGGATATAATGCCGCACAGGAGCTTTATAATCGTGTGACAGGCGGTCTGGCTGCCAAGTCCGTGGAAGATGAAAAAGAGTAATTTTTTGCAGGAAGTTTTCGCTTGAAAACCGGGGAATGCATTTTTTTGGCAAACAACATATTAAAAAAAAGGCAAAAAATTTAGAATTTATTGTCGTTTTATCTAAAGGGAGATACAAAGCTCCCTTTTATTTTGTGTTTTTTCCACATTGTACTTCCCATGTTTTTAGAGTATGATATATTATGAATTTAAAAACAGATGAAACTAAATAGTTGTCAGTAAATTTTAGACAGGAGATATTATGAATCAGGAATTCCTTGAGAATTTGAAAAAAAGGATAAAAGCCGGTGTTGTCTCAGAACAGGAACCGATGAGCAGCCATACCAGTTTTGCCATTGGAGGTCCTGCTGATTATTTTGTTCAGCCGGGAACGAAAGAAGAGATAAAATGGGCAGTTACCTGTGCGAAAGAAGCTGGAATTTCTTATTTTATCATGGGGAATGGAAGTAATTTACTCGTGTCTGATGAAGGGTTCCGTGGAGTGATTATTCAGATTGGAAAACAATTTCAGAATATCACGGTGGACGGCGAGATTCTGACTGTGCAGGCCGGAGCACTTTTAAGCAGAACGGCAAAGACCGCACTTCGGGAAGAGCTTGCCGGAATGGAATTTGCAGCTGGAATTCCGGGATCTGTTGGTGGAGCAGTGGCGATGAATGCCGGTGCATATGGTGGAGAGATCAAAGATGTGATTCTGGATGCCGAGGTGCTGACACCCGAGGGAGAATTCCTTACCCTGACCGGGGAGGAACTGGACCTTTCATATCGACATAGTTGCATTTTTGAAAAAAATTATGTTGTTTTATCTGCCCGCTTTGCATTGAAAAAAGGTGATCCGGAAGAAATACAGGGTAAGATGAATGAGCTTGCCAAAAGGAGAAAAGAGAAACAGCCACTGGAATATCCGAGTGCCGGAAGTACTTTTAAGAGACCGGAGGGATATTTTGCCGGAAAGCTGATCCAGGATGCAGGATTGCGGGGGTATACCGTAGGAGGTGCCCAGGTTTCAGAGAAACATACCGGTTTTGTCATTAACCGCGGCGGTGCCACGGCACAGGAGGTTCTTTTCCTGATCAGGCAGGTGCAAAAAAGAGTAAAGGAGCAGTTTAATGTTGAAATGCACCCGGAGGTCCGATTTGTCGGATTTTCGGATACAGAGGTGAAACAGTGAGATTTTTAATTGTTTCCGGCATGTCAGGTGCCGGAAAAAGTACAGCACTTAAAGTGCTCGAAGATATGGGATTTTTCTGTGTGGATAATCTTCCGATTGCTCTTCTTCCAAACTTTGGGGAGATTGCAGCAGACCGGAAGACACAGGTAAATCAGGTTGCTGTTGTTGTTGATATCCGCAGCGGAGAGAATCTTACGCACCTGACGGGACAGCTCGACACGCTGTGTGAACTGGGAATCCAGTATGAAATATTATTTCTGGATGCAGAAGATTCTGTGCTGGTAAAAAGATATAAAGAAACAAGAAGAACCCATCCCCTTGCAAAAGAGGGACGGGTGGAAACAGGAATTGCCAGAGAGAGGGAGATGATATCCTTCATAAAAGAACGAGCAGATTATATTATTGATACAACATCATTGCTGACTAGAGAATTAAAGCGGGAGCTTGATAAAATTTTTGTGGAAAATAAAAGCTATGGAAATTTTATTATTACCGTGCTTTCCTTTGGGTTTAAATACGGAATTCCAGTGGATGCAGATCTGGTATTTGATGTTCGTTTTCTCCCGAATCCCTATTACGAGCAGGAACTGAGGTCTCTTACGGGAAATGACCGGCCAATTCAGGAATATGTCATGAAAAATGGCGACGGACGGCATTTTCTTGATAAGCTCGAAGATCTGATGAAGTTTCTGATTCCCCGTTATATCGACGAGGGAAAGAACAGCCTGGTCATCGGAGTTGGCTGTACAGGTGGAAAACATCGTTCCGTCACCATGGCGAACGGGCTTGCCCGACGGCTGGAGAAGTTACCGTATACGGTCCGGATGGAACACAGAGATATTGAAAAAGATTCCCGGAACAGGGAGAATTCCGATAAAAGGAGATAGAATATGTCATTTTCTTCTGAAGTGAAAGAAGAGCTTTCCCATTTGAGCGGTCATGAACGCCACTGTGAGATCGCAGAACTTTCTGCCATCATCAGTCTGTGTGGCAGGCTTGACTGTCAAAACGGAAGGTATGAACTGGTTCTTCACACGGAAAATGTTTCTGTGGCAAGACGGTTTTATTCTTTGATGAAAGAAATTTTTCAGTTTCAGCCGGAAGTATCCGCAACACAGCATGATTTTTTGAAAAAAAACCGTTTCTACCTGATTACAGTGCACGAATCAGATAAGATACTGCAGGTTTTAAAAACAGTACAGCTGATGAATAATCTGGGACAGATGGATGAGGAATTTTGTGTGAAGGATAACTCTGTTTTGCAACGAACCTGTTGCAGACGGGCATTTTTGCGGGGTGCATTTCTTTCTGCAGGATCAATCACAGATCCGGAAAAAAATTATCATTTTGAGATTGCCTGCCTTTCGCAGGAAAAGGCAGATCAGATAAAGGAATTATTTGCATTCTTTGGTCTGGAAGCAAAAATCGTAGTGAGAAAGAAATATCACGTCGTCTATCTGAAAGAGGGAGCGATGATCTCCGATGCTCTTAATATAATGGAAGCACATGTCGCTCTCATGAAATTTGAAAACGTGCGGATTTTAAAAGATGTGCGTAATGGAGTAAACCGCCGGGTAAATTGTGAGGCGGCCAATATAAATAAGACCGTTTCCGCAGCACGAAAACAAATAGATGACATTGAATATATTAAAAGCGCGGTCGGACTGGAAAATCTTCCGGAAAATCTTCGGGATGTCGCTTATGTCAGACTGGAAGAACCCGACGCGACATTAAAGGAACTGGGGGAAAGCCTGAATCCCCCGATTGGAAAATCCGGTGTGAATCACCGGTTGCGTAAACTGAGCCAGATGGCTCAGGACATACGGGAAAAAGGACGTCTGTAATTATTTTTCAGTATCTGCTCAGGCAGACCGGGAAAATACTAAGATAAATTTCATTTTCATTTAAAACAGGAGGTAAACATGATTACAAAAATGATGGACATTAAGATCCCTTCAGGACTGGATCCAAGTACAATTGCATTATTTATTCAGATTGCCAGCCAGTATGACAGTAGTGTTTATGTGGAGGTGGATGATAAACAAGTTAATGCCAAAAGTATTATGGGAATGATGACTTTAGGAGTGCCGATGGGCGGAAAAGTTAACGTAATTGCAGACGGCAAGGATGAAGCCCAGGTAATTGAACATATTTCAAAATATTTAAATAATGAAAAATAAATAATCCGATGATTATGATCATATAAAAAGCAGCCTTTTTCTTCCCGATTCGAAAAGAGAAAGGCTGCTTTTTCTTAATTGACAGGAAACGGTGTCATTTTTTATCAAGGCTATCTGGCTGGTTCCAGCCCGTAAAAGCTGTAGATCAGATCTTTGTCGAAAGAAATGAGGGTCCATTTCCCATCGCGGATACCAAAAACAATCTTACCGTCGGTTTTCTTCTGCGGACCATCCCGGAGAGCTTCCTCATACCATTCTTTAAAATAAGAGGACAGATCTTTGGAGTCATCTTCTGTGTTCGTCCCTAAAAAATAGGAGAGTGCATCTTTCAGGTCATCCCAGAAAGAGGAGCCGGTATCCGAGAGAGTGCCGGATGCCTTATCATACAGAATTTCCGGGAGAGAGGAAAAATCAAAATTCTGTGTTGTGACGGAAACAGTGCAGGAATGATAGGTGGCGGTAACATCTGTGATTTGATAAGATGCCCTGGAGGTAATCTCATCGCACAATGCATCTGTATCCAGCTGATCCGAATCAACGAACGAGGAAAGGCCGCTTTCTTCCATGTAAGACCGGAATTCTTTCTGAATCAGTTTCCGTACATCCGGCTCAGATTTTAAAGGTTCCGGAAGTGAAGAAGAAGGGAGACCGGAAAAATCCAGTTCTTTTGCACAGGTAAAAACTTCTTCTGTAATTTTTTGGCATTGTTTTTTTACTTCATAAAGATAAAACCGGTAGCCGCCGACTCCTGCGAGGAGGAGGCAGGCCAGAAGGATGGCCGTGATCATGGGCCATCTTCGTTTGTGT
>JALFIK010000029.1 GCA_022776205.1 Eubacterium sp. | reverse complement strand
CTTCGGCCTTGACGAGGTGATTTATGATGCGGTGGATAAGGATATTCCATTTCTTGGAATCTGTCTTGGTCTCCAGCTCCTGTTTGAAAAAAGTGACGAGTCTCCAGGAGTAAAAGGCCTGGGAATTTTGCCGGGAGAAATTGTGAGAATCCCAGATCAGCCGGGTCTCAAGATTCCTCATATGGGCTGGAATTCCATCAAGATAAAAGAGGGAGCCCGGTTATTCAAAAACGTTCCGGATAATCCGTATGTTTATTTTGTTCATTCTTATTATCTAAAGGCAAAGAGGGAAGAGGATGTGACGGCAACAACACAGTATTCCACCCTGATTCACGCATCTGTGGAACACAATAATGTATTTGCCTGCCAGTTCCATCCGGAAAAAAGCAGTACAACAGGTCTTACAATATTGAAAAATTTTATTGAGTTATAAGGAGAAAAAGAATGTTTACAAAAAGAATTATTCCCTGCCTGGATGTGAATGACGGAAGGGTGGTAAAAGGTGTAAATTTTGTGAATCTGATTGATGCGGGTGACCCGGTTGCAATTGCCGAGGCTTACGATAAGGCTGGTGCCGATGAATTGGTATTTCTTGATATCACGGCATCCTCCGATTCGAGAAAGACCGTTGTTGATATGGTAAGAAAGGTGGCAGAGAAAGTATTTATTCCATTTACTGTTGGCGGAGGGATTCGCACGGTGGATGATTTTAAGGCAATTTTAAGAGAAGGTGCCGATAAAGTATCTGTGAATTCTGCAGCGATCATGCGTCCGGAACTAATCAGCGAGGCAGCGGATAAATTTGGAAGCCAGTGCGTGGTTGTCGCCATCGATGCAAAAAGGAGAGAAGATGGCGGGTGGAATATTTTTAAAAACGGCGGACGTGTTGATATGGGGATAGATGCCGTTGAGTGGGCAATGCGGGCAGAGAAACTCGGAGCCGGTGAAATCCTTCTCACAAGTATGGACTGTGACGGAACAAAAGCAGGATACGATCTGGACCTTACCCGTACCATTTCAGAAAATGTGTCCATTCCTGTTATCGCTTCCGGCGGTGCTGGAACAAAGGAACATTTTTTTGATGCCTTCGAGGAAGGAAAAGCTGATGCAGCTCTGGCAGCATCCTTGTTTCATTTTAAGGAACTGGAAATCACGGACTTGAAAAAATACCTTGCAAAAAAAGGAATTTCCGTACGTCTTTAATCATTACAGAGTATAAGAAATCCGGCCCGGGCTTTTAAATAAACCCGGACCGGATTTCTTATTATTGTTCATTTGCTTCCTTTAATTTCTTCTGTGCCGTTGCAAGCATCAGTTTGATACGATTAATCTGGTTTACCTCACTGGCACCCGGATCATAGTCAATGGCCACAATATTGGATTCCGGATATCTCCTGCGAAGTTCCTTAATAACACCTTTGCCGACCACATGGTTTGGCAGGCAGGCAAAAGGCTGGGTACAGACAATATTCGGTGCACCCCCTTTGATCAGTTCCACCATCTCCCCGGTGAGGAACCATCCCTCTCCCGTCTGATTCCCCAGAGAGACAATCGGTTTGGCGTATTCAGCAAGCTCCCTGATATGAGGAGGCGGTGTGAAACGACTGCTTTTTTCCAGCTCCTTTCTGAGAAATCCCCGGTATCCTTCGAGCGCGGAAATCGCCAGATTGCAAAGTCTGGCTGCCCAGGTGGATTTTCCGAGAAATTCTGCCTTGAAATTACTGTTATAGAAAGAATAAAACATGAAGTCAAGAAGATCCGGCATAACAGCTTCAGCTCCTTCTGCCTCAAGAAGATCCACAAGGTGATTATTTGCATCCGGCAGGAATTTAACAAGAATTTCCCCCACAATGCCAACCCGTGGCTTTTTTTCGTCGGTGATTGGAAGACGATCAAAATCGCGGATAATTCCGCGAACATTTTTCTTAAATTCTCCATAGCGGGCTTTTTCAAGGGATTTGATGCATCGTTTTTCCCATACTTCATGGAGATGATTTGCGGAACCTTTTACTTTTTCATACGGACGGACCCGATAAAGAACCCGCATAAAAAGATCGCCGTAAATCACACCCTGCAAAGCCCGGATAATTAGTCCCGGTGTAAATTTGAATCCTTCATTTTTTTCAATTCCCTGTACACTTAAACTGATGACAGGAATGTGGCCAAAACCATTTTTCTCCAGGGCACGGCGGATAAAGCCAATGTAATTTGTGGCACGACAGCCTCCGCCGGTCTGGGAGATGATAACGGCCGTTTTATTAAGGTCATATTTCCCGGAAGTGAGGGCGGTCATAATCTGTCCCACTACGATGAGGGACGGATAGCAGGCATCATTATTTACATATTTAAGCCCTGTATCTACAGCCTTTTTTCCCATCTGCGGTAAAATCTCCACATGATAGCCACAGTGGCGAAATGCGGGTTCAAGAAGATTAAAATGAATCGGAGACATCTGAGGAATCAGAATGGTATAATCCTTTTTCATCTCTTTCGTAAATTCTACTTTATTTATATTGGCCGGTACAGGTGCCGGTTCAATATGTTTCCGGTTTCTTATTTTCACGGCAGCAATGAGTGAACGGATACGAATTCTTGCTGCCCCGAGATTATTTACTTCATCAATTTTAAGAACGGTATAAATTCTTCCTGATTTTGTCATAATATCGCTGACCTGATCTGTTGTCACTGCATCCAGACCACAGCCAAAAGAATTAAGCTGAATGACTTCGAGCTGTTTATTTTTCTTAGCATAGTTTGCTGCAGCATACAGACGAGAGTGGTACATCCACTGATCGGATACAATAAGAGGCCGTTCCACCTGGCCAAGATGGCAGATGGAGTCCTCGCTTAACACGGCAATTCCGAATGAATTAATCAGTTCCGGAATTCCGTGATTGATTTCCGGATCAATATGATAAGGGCGCCCGCACAATACGATACCCATCTTTCCTGTTTCTGCCAGATAAGCAAGGGTTTCCTCACCCTTTGTCTGGACATCTTTTCGAACCTGAGCGGCCTCTTTGTAAGCAGCGTCTACAGCCTGATTGATTTCTTCCTGTGTGACATCATAGTGGGCAGAAAGTTCTTCAAAAAGGCGTTGTTTTAAAGCATCCGGATTATCGAGTGCGAGGAACGGATTCATAAAGCAGACATCCGGTTCGCGCAGCTGCTCCATGTTATTTTTAATATTTTCTGCGTAGGAAGTCACAATTGGACAGTTATAATGGTTGTTAGAACCTTCCATCTGATTTTCCTCGTAAGGGATGCAGGGATAGAAGATTGTTTTAATGCCCTTTTTCAACAGCCACATAACATGGCCATGGGCAATTTTTGCCGGATAGCATTCTGACTCACTCGGGATGGATTCGATACCGAGCTCGTAAATCTTTCTGGAAGATTTCGGAGAAATGACGACACGGAAAGAAAGGTTTGTAAAAAACGTATGCCAGAATGGATAGTTTTCATAAAGATTGAGTACTCTTGGAATACCAATCACACCGCGTCGCGCCTCTTCTTCTTTTAAAGATTTATAACCAAAAATACGCTTGTATTTGTAATCATATAAGTTTGGCACATGTTCATGGTTTTTCTCCAGACCCAGGCCTCGTTCACAGCGGTTTCCGGAAATAAACCGGCGGTCATTTCCAAATTCATTTACTGTAAGAAGACAATGATTGTTACATCCCTGACAACGGCTCATGGAAGTAGAATAATCTAAACCGATAATCTCATCCAGAGAAAGCATTTGTGTTTTTCCTGTCTCTTCTTCTCTTTCCCGGGCAATGAGGGCCGCGCCAAAAGCACCCATAATTCCTGCGATATCAGGACGGACAGCTTTACATCCGGAAATACGCTCAAAACTGCGAAGTACAGCATCGTTATAAAAAGTACCGCCCTGCACAACGATCCGTTTTCCAAGTTGCTTCGGATCGGTAAGTTTGATGACTTTTAAAAGCGCATTACGAATCACGGAATAGGCAAGGCCGGCCGAAATATCTCCCACGCTGGCTCCCTCTTTTTGTGCCTGTTTCACCTTTGAATTCATAAAAACAGTACATCTTGATCCAAGATCAATGGGAGATGGGGCAAACAGTGCTTCTTTTGCAAAATCAGTGACAGAATAACTCAGAGATTTTGCAAAAGTTTCAATAAAGGAACCACAGCCGGACGAGCATGCTTCATTTAAAAGGACATTATCTACGGCATGATTTTTAATCTTAATACATTTCATATCCTGTCCGCCAATGTCGAGGATACAGTCCACATCCGGCTCAAAAAATGCAGCAGCATAATAATGGGCCATTGTCTCTACCTCACCGTGATCCAAATTAAGGGCAGCTTTAATCAGGGCTTCCCCGTATCCGGTGGAACAGGAACCGGAAATCACTGCTGTGTCTGGAAGAAGTTCTTTGATTTCCTTTATGGCACGAATAGTTGTTTTCAGAGGGCTTCCGTTATTGTTGTCGTAAAAACGGTAAAGGAGGGAACCATCCTCCCCCACCAGGGCAAGTTTTGTTGTTGTGGAACCGGCATCGATTCCCAGATAACATTTTCCCTTATAGGTGGAAAGGTCTCCTTTTTTTACCTGAAATTTATTATGTTCGTGAAGGAATTCGTCATATTCTTCCTGATTACGAAATAGCGGTTCCATCCGTTCCACTTCAACAGCAAGTTTCATATCTGATTCAAATTCTTTTAACAGTTCATCAAGAGAGAAAGAACAGGATTCTTTTGCATTGAGTGCCGCTCCGGTTGCCGCAAAAAGATGGGAGTGGGGCGGATCAATAATATGTTCTTCATCAAGATGAAGAGTGCGGATAAATGCATTCTTTAGTTCAGGCATAAAATGAAGAGGTCCGCCAAGAAAGGCTACATATCCGCGAATCGGCTTACCGCAGGCAAGACCACTTATGGTCTGATTTACTACTGCCTGAAAAATAGAAGCCGCCAGGTTTTCCTTGGATGCTCCCTCGTTAATTAAAGGCTGAATATCAGATTTTGCAAAAACTCCGCAGCGTGCGGCGATTGGGTAGATTGTATCATAGCTTCGGGCATACTCATTAAGGCCGGTGGCATCTGTCTGTAAAAGACTTGCCATCTGGTCAATAAAAGAACCGGTTCCCCCGGCGCAGACACCATTCATTCTCTGTTCGATTCCGTTATTAAAATAGATAATTTTTGCATCTTCCCCACCAAGTTCAATGGCAACATCCGTCTTTGGTTCATAATCCTGCAGAGCATTCGCAACGCAGACCACCTCCTGACAGAAAGGAATATGTAAGTATTCGGAAATAGACATTCCGCCGGAACCGGTCACGGTAGGATGTACAGTGAGATTTCCGAGCTTTTCTCTTGCTCCTGAAAGAAGTGTTTTAAGGGTCCCTTTTATATTGGCAAAATGCCGTTTGTATTCAGAAAAAAGAATAGAATGGCTCTCATCAATAACGGAAACTTTTACGGTCGTCGAGCCAATATCAATTCCCAGTGAGTATTTCATAGTAGAAAATCATCTCCTTTATCCTGTACTATATAAATAAGTAAGTAAAAAATCGCAATATCCAAATCATTATAAACGACATGACATTAAAATACAACATTTTTTGAAAATTTCTCTTTGAACAGACGAAAGTGACTGTCTATATTTATGTACATATAATAGTAAAAATGTACAAATATAACGTAAATGCGTTTGACAAAGACGTCGATATTACTTATAATGAAACAAACTGTTGAAAGAGGGAAGTGTCATGATAAGAATTTTTAAAACGACGGATTCCGGGATTCATAAAGTGGCAGTGGCCGAAGAAGGCTGCTGGATCGCACTTACGGATCCTACGATGGAAGAATTAGAGACGACAGCCGATCAGTTTAATATTGATGTGGACGATCTCCGAAGTCCTCTGGATGAAGAGGAACGCTCCCGTATACAGGTAGAAGAGAATTATACCCTGATCATTCTGGATATTCCTACCATTGAGAAGCGAGAAAATAAGGAATACTTTTATACCATACCATTTGGCATTATATTTACAGACAAGTATATATTTACAGTCTGTCTCGCAGATTCTCCCGTACTCACTGTATTTATGGATGGAAGAGTGAAGGATTTTTATACCTATAAACGAACTCGTTTTATCTATCAGATGCTTTACCGTAATGCAACGATGTTTCTTCAGTATCTGAAAATTATTGATAAGAAGAGCGATGAAGTGGAGAAGAAGCTTCATATTTCCCAGCGAAATCAGGAACTGATCGAGATGCTTGAACTGGAGAAGAGCCTTGTATATTTTACCACATCCCTTCGAGGGAATGAGGTTGTTCTGGAGAAACTGATGCGCAATACTTCGATTCCACGTTATGAGGATGATGAGGAACTTCTTGAGGATGTTATCATTGAAAACAAACAGGCAATTGAGATGGCAAAGATTTACAGTGATATTCTTAGCGGAACGATGGATGCCTTTGCTTCTGTTATTTCAAATAACCTGAATATTGCCATGAAGTTCCTTGCCGTGATCACGATCGTGCTGACGGTCCCGACCATTGTGACAAGTGCCCTTGGCATGAATGTTGCGGGTATCCCCCTTGCCAACAACCCGTATGGTTTCTGGATTATCGTGGGAATCTCTTTAGTCCTTACACTGATTGCCGGAGTGATTTTTGCGAAAAACAAGCATTTTAAGTAGACAGCAGGTATATTTTTGCGTAGAATTTGGAAAGGAATTATTGTAAAGGAGGAATAGAATGAACTGGCTTGACAGGCTGGAGAGAAAATATGGCAGATACGCAATCCGTAATCTGCCTTTATATATTGTTGTTTTATATGCAGTCGGTGCTGTACTGGATATTATTTCAAGGGGTGCTTTTTATAATCTTGTTGCCCTGAATCCGTATCTTGTTTTACATGGACAGATCTGGAGAATCTTCGGATTTTTGATCACACCGCCGAGTACAAGCATTATTTTTATTATTTTTGTTTTGTTATTCTATTATACTATCGGTGAGTCGCTGGTACAGGTATGGGGTGCTTTCCGGTTTAATATGTATATTCTCATTGGCGTACTGGCAACAATTGCTGCTGCGTTTCTTGTATATTTTATTTACCCGTCTCCGTCAATTTATATGGATACGACATATTTAAACCTTTCAATGTTCTTGGCTTATGCCGCAATCTTTCCGGAGATGAAGGTATATCTTTATGGAATTCTACCGATTAAAGTCAAGTGGATGGCTCTTGTAGATGTTCTTGGTCTTGCCTACTTCTTTATCCGGGGAGGAATGGGTGCGAGAGTGTCCATAATCGTCAGTCTTCTGAATTTCCTTCTGTTTTATTTTTCTTCCAGAAATTACAGAAGAATTTCACCGAAGGAAATACGAAGAAAACGCAAGTTCCGTCAGGAGGCAACCAGTGCATCGGCAAGGCCTTACCGGCATAAATGTGCCGTATGCGGGCGTACCGAGAAGGACGATCCGAATCTGGAATTTCGTTACTGCTCAAAATGTAATGGAAATTATGAGTATTGTAATGAGCATCTCTTTACTCATACCCATGTAAAATAAACAAAAGAAAATGGATTTGCAGGAGGCGGTCTTTATGACAATATCAGAGAACATCATCATAGGGGAGCAGATCTCCCACGATGCGAAAAAAATATTGCGTGGAGTCCGCCATCCATCTTTATGGAAAAACGGACTCTGGTTTGGAGTAACCACAGCAGTAAGTGACGAAAACCTGCTATATATTCTTCCGTGCCGTGAGATGAAGATGGAATATTATAAAGATGTCAGGCTTCTCGGACTTGCTGCATCTATGAAAGAAGCCTATGAGATTGTATTAAAATTAGTCCGGTCCGGGTATAATAATGATTGTATTACACGGATGAAATCTTATCTGGATCAGTATTAGCGAAAGGCGGGAGGAAGTGCTGCATATTCTTTTTATCATTTTAAAAGTGCTTGGATGTTTACTCCTGCTTCTGGTCGGTCTGGTTGCGGTGGTTTTGTTTATCCCGGTCCGATATCGGTTTACCTTTAAAAAAGATGAGGCGAAAAAACCGGAAGTCCTGTTTAAAGTAACCTGGCTGTTTCATCTGTTATCACTGAAAGCGGATTACATAGACAGCTCTTTTCTATACCAGATCCGTCTGGCAGGATATCAGATTTTTGGCAATCAGGAAGAATATTTAAAGAAAAAAGAGAGAAAGCAACAAAAGAAGGCATTAAAAAAACAACATAAAAAATCCTCTTCTTCTCTGAAATCCGGAGAAAAAAAAGAACAAACAGTTTCCGAAGAACAGAAGGTTGAAGTAGCGCAGGTATCCCGGAAGGCAGACACGGTAGTATCATCCGGTGTTTCATATAAAAAGAAAAATCCATCTTTAGGGAAAAAACATATGAAAAAAGATTCCGGGAAAAACAATGAGAAAAAGAAAGGAATATCTGAAATCAGGGAAAAGATTTCATCTCTTCCGTGGAAGGAGTGCCTTTTGTCTGTAAAAGATATTCTGAGCAAAGTACTAAGGCATGTTTTACCGGCTAAATTAAAAGGGAATATTTCTTTTGGTTTCGATGATCCGGCGACAACCGGATATGTTACAGGAATTGCAGCATTATTTTATGGGCAGTACGGAACGGATTTTTCTTTGTATCCAAATTTCGATAAAAAGATTTTTGAAGGGAATTGTACAGGAAGAGGAAGGATAAGACCAGGCGTACTTCTTTTTTATATTATCAAAATGGTACTGGATAAAAATGTAAGAATGATGTTTAAAGAATTGATGAAATAGGAGGATGAAAAATTATGGATAAGCAGAATTTTGACACAACGGTTAATTCATTGTTTAGTGGTATGGATCATGTGCTTTCTTCAAAAACGGTAGTCGGGGAACCGCAGGTTATCGGAGATACGATCATTCTTCCTCTGGTTGATATTTCTTTTGGCATGGGAGCAGGTGCTTTTAACAAGGAGAAGGGAAGCAGTGCCGGTGGAGGAATCGGTGGCAAGATGTCACCGAGTGCCATTTTAGTCATTCATGATGGTCAGACGAAACTTGTGAATATTCGCGATCAGGATGCAATTACCAAAGTGCTTGATATGGTGCCTGATGCGGTGAATAAGGTAACGTCCCTGATTAAGGGAGATAAAAAAAATGAGACAGATCGGGAAGTGGAAAAAGCAGTGGAAAAAGAGAAAAGTGCACCTTCTTCCAGAGTGGAGATGGAAGACTAATTCCTTTATCCTATAAAACTTGAAGAATTTTTAAAATTTTTCTTGCAATTTATGCTGATTTCTGATAGTATAGACTCGTTGTAAGTCTGTCAGACTTAAGTATATTCGCGAGGAGGTGCTATCATGGCAAGATGCGCTATTTGTGACAAAGGTGCTCATTTCGGTATTAAGGTGAGTCATTCACATAGAAGATCAAACAAAATGTGGAAATCCAACATTAAGTCTGTAAGAGTGAAAGTGAACGGAGCTTCTAAGAAAATGTATGTTTGTACTTCTTGTTTAAGATCAGGTAAAGTGGAACGTGCGTAGGTTTTACTGTCACTGAGGATGAAAGAAGACTCTAATCTTTGTCCTTACAGGAATGTATGCAGATATGAGTTAAGAGGGAATCAGTGATTCCCTCTTTTTTCATTTTTATGAGATTAATGATCAGTGCAAAAAAACAGGTATCCAAAAACAATACTGAGAACAATGATCAGGAACCTGGCAGCGAAACCTGTAAAAAAGCAGCTTACAAACATTCCGGCGGAAAAACAAAAAAGAGCAAAACCGCATAATTTTTTCATGAGATCTCCCTCTTGTTTTCCTTAAAATATTATATGATTTTTTTCTTTTTTTTGTTCCATTTTAATCGGAAAGAGGTTATACTATAAAAAAATACATGGAGGAATAGAATATGAAAGGACAGATGCACACTGATTTAGGTCAGGTTATTATAGATGAAGAAGTGATTGCGACATATGCGGGAATCAATGCCCTTGAGTGCTTTGGTATTGTGGGTATGGCATCCGTAAATGTGAAGGATGGATTTGCCCAGCTTCTGAAAAGAGATAATGTGAGCAAGGGAGTTCATATTAAACTGAATGACAATAAGATCACGATTGATTTTCATATTATTGTTGTATACGGAGTATCCATTGCAACAGTGACTGAGAATCTCATCCAGAATGTGAAATACAGAGTGGAGAAATTTACCGGTATGGAAGTTGAGAAGATTAATATCTTCGTTGAAGGGGTCCGTATCGTTGATTAGAATAGATAACACGAATGTTGATTAAGGAGGAAATGTTGTGGAAAGTCACATCATAGATGCAAAGACTTTTCAGAAGTTGTTTTTAGCGGGAGCAAACCGCATCAACTCCAGAAAAGATTATATTAACGAATTGAACGTCTTTCCGGTACCGGATGGGGATACCGGGACGAATATGTCTCTGACAATTCTCTCTGCCGCAAAGGAAGTTGGTGCAATTACAGAACCAACAATTGCGAATATCTGTAAGGCAATCAGCAACGGATCCTTGCGGGGTGCCCGGGGTAATTCCGGTGTAATTCTCTCTCAGTTGTTCCGTGGCTTTACAAAGGCAGTTTCCAAGTCAGACGGTCTTGGGAAAGACGAGATCACTGCAGGCTTTACACGAGCAGTGGAAACTGCATATAAGGCAGTCATGAAGCCGAAAGAAGGTACTATTTTAACCGTTGCAAAGGGAATGGCCGACAAGGCAGAAGAACTGGTGGATACCGAACTTGACCTTATTCCGTTCTGCGAGGAAATTGTATCTTACGGGTATGAAGTCCTTGCCAGAACACCTGAGATGCTCCCGGTGTTAAAAGAAGCCGGTGTAGTGGATTCCGGCGGACAGGGTCTTATGGAAGTTTTACAGGGAATTATGGATGCTCTGACTGGAAAAGTGACGGAAATTGACGTTCCTGTCATGGATAAACCGGCTGTTTCTGATATCACCCGTGCACCGAAGGCAGATATTTCCACAGCAGATATCAAGTTTGGCTATTGCACAGAATTTATCATCCTTTTGGATAAACCACTTCCAAAGGAGGAAGAGAAAGCCTTTAAGAAGTTCCTTTT
>JALFIK010000004.1 GCA_022776205.1 Eubacterium sp. | reverse complement strand
TTCTTCATGATGTGGTAGAAGACACGGATACGACACTGGACGATCTTTCCAGAGAGTTTAATGAAGAGGTGGCTTTGCTGGTAGATGGGGTGACAAAACTCGGACAGCTTTCCTATTCCCATGATAAGATGGATCTTCAGGCGGAGAACCTTCGAAAAATGTTCCTTGCCATGGCAAAGGATATTCGTGTCATTCTGATCAAGCTTGCAGACCGCCTGCATAACATGCGGACTCTTCAGTATATGAAGCCGGAAAAACAGAAAGAGAAAGCCCGGGAAACCATGGATATCTATGCACCGATTGCCCATCGACTCGGTATTTCCAAAATTAAGACGGAGCTGGATGACCTTTCTCTTAAATATTTAAGACCGGAAGTATATCATGATCTTGAGGAGAAACTTCAGATCAATAAAGAACAAAGAGGCGAGTTCATTCAGTCAATTATTGATGAAGTCAGTAAACATCTTGAGGAAGCAGGAATCAAGGCGGAAATTGACGGAAGAGTGAAGCATCTGTTCAGTATCTATAAGAAGATGCGAAACCAGAATAAGACGCTGGATCAGATTTATGACATTTTTGCAGTAAGAATCAAAGTGGATACGGTAAAAGACTGCTACGCCGCTCTCGGTGTCATCCACGAAATGTATAAGCCGATACCCGGCAGATTTAAAGACTATATCGCCATGCCGAAACAGAATATGTATCAGTCGCTCCACACCACGCTGATTGGGTCCTCGGGAACTCCATTTGAAATACAGATCCGGACATTTGAGATGCATCGGACGGCAGAATACGGTATTGCTGCTCACTGGAAATATAAAGAAGGTGGCGGCAATATCAATAAAGAAGAAGAAAAGTTAAGCTGGCTTCGTCAGATTCTTGAATGGCAGCAGGATATGTCGGATAATAAAGAATTCCTTACCATGCTTAAGACGGATCTGGATCTTTTCGCGGAACAGGTGTATTGTTTTACTCCTCAGGGCGATGTGAAAACTCTGCCGGCGGGTTCCACACCGATTGATTTTGCGTACATGATCCATACGGCGGTGGGCAATAAGATGGTCGGAGCCAGAGTGAACGGCCGCCAGGTGCCGATTGATTATAAATTGCAAAACGGAGACAGGGTAACCATTGTCACATCTCAGAATTCCAACGGTCCGAGCAGGGACTGGCTTTCCATTGTGAAGAGCTCTCAGGCCAAAACGAAAATCAATCAGTGGTTTAAAACACAGTTTAAAGAAGAAAACATTTCAAAAGGAAAGGAACTGATTGATAAATACTGCAAGGCAAAAGGACTTGTCCTTTCCACCTATTTGAAACCGGAATATCAGAAGAAATGTATGCGAAAATACGGTCTGAAAAACTGGGATTCCGTTCTGGCAGCCGTGGGACATGGCGGATTAAAAGAAGGTCAGGTTGTCAATAAGCTGGTGGAAGAATATGAGAAGGATAACCGGAAGAAGCTGACAGATGCAGATGCCCTTGCCGGAATTGAGGAAAAAAATAAGGAAAAAGTACCGACAAAGATTAAGAGTAAATCAGGTATTACGGTCAGGGGAATCCATGATCTTTCTGTTCGTTTTTCCAAATGCTGTAGTCCGGTGCCGGGGGACGAGATTATAGGTTTTGTCACCAGGGGAAGGGGAATTTCCATTCATCGTACAGACTGTGTTAACATTGTGGGTATGCCGGAAAGTGATCGGGCAAGACTGATTGATGCCGAGTGGGAAGAGGATGCAGTGGAAAATAACGGCGAACTTTATATGACAGAAATTTGTCTTTATGCCCATAACCGGACGGGGATTCTTCTGGATATTTCCAAAGTATTCATGGAATTAAAGGTAGATATCAAGTCTGTCTCTACAAGAACGAGTAAGCAGGGACTTGCGACGATTGTCCTTTCCTTTGAAATCAGAGGAATCGACGACCTGAATCATATTATTAAAAAGCTTCGCAATATAGAAAGCGTAATAGATATAGAAAGAAGTGCCGGATAACGGCAGGGAGGTATTATAATGGGAGAGTTAAAAATTGCCTGTGCACAGTTAGGACCGATTGATACAAACACATATATTCTGATGGATGACGAAGTGAAGCAGGCACTTGTGATCGATCCGGCCGGAAGTCCGGAGGAACTGATTAAATTTTTAGAGGATGGAGGTTATGATCTTGACGGGGTACTTCTTACCCATGGACATCATGACCACATCGGCGGGCTTGCAGGATTAAGGGAACATTATGATCCATGGAAGTTAAGAGTGTATGCTGCCAAGCCGGAACAGGAAGTGCTCATGGTGAAAGATTATAACTTAAGCCCGATGTTTGGTGAGGGATATACGACCCATGCCAATATGATGATCAACAATAAACAGGTTTTCGAGGTGATTTCGGAAAAACACGAATGTCAGTGCCTGTATACACCGGGACACACCCTGGGAAGCTGCTGTTATTATTTTGCAGAAGAAGGATGGCTTTTTTCCGGGGACACTTTGTTTGCCGGAAGTGTTGGAAGGAGTGATTTTCCGACCGGAGATGCCCAGGAACTTTTGAAATCCCTGAATAAAGTCGTGATGAGACTGCCGGATTCTGTGATTGTTTATCCGGGACATGGTCCGGCTACGACAATCGGTGATGAGAGAGCTACAAATCCTTTTGTAGAAAGACCGGATGAAATATGATTTATTTAATACAGAATGCCCGGGATTATGACTATGATGTCCGGGCAATTACCCTTGCTTTTTATGAGAGGATAAAAATTGTGGAGGTGTCCGGAAAGGATGCTATAGAGAATCCGGGGAGAGAGGACCTGGTTCTTTCTCTTTTTTATTCTCAAAATAAAATGCAGGGCAAACTTGAAGATTATAATGGAAAAACCGTGGAGAAGGAGGTCTGCTGCGATTATAAAGACCATGGGAAATGTCGGAATGAGGTCTGCAGATTTTTATACCGGATTTTTGAGGAATTTACCCAAAGAAGTCTCCCATGGGGAATGCTTACCGGAATTCGTCCGACCAAGATTATGATGAATTGGATGGAAGAGGAGGAAAATCCGGATAAACTGGAAGAGAGATTTTCAAAAACCTATCTTGCGGACGGGCAGAAGGCAAGATTGTGCAGGAAAGTGGCAGCCAGGGAAAAAACAATCCTTGCTGCCGGTTCATTTGAGAAAGAATACAGCCTTTATATCGGAATTCCGTTCTGTCCCACGACCTGTCTGTACTGTTCTTTTACTTCTTTTCCTGTGTCCCGTTTCGGAGACAGGATGGAGGCATATCTGGACGCATTATATCAGGAGCTTGCCTATGTTTCTTCTCATATGAAGAAGAAGCTGACCACAATTTACATTGGGGGAGGGACACCGACAGCACTGAATGAAGCGGCACTTAAGAGACTGATGGAGATGATCCATCAGCTTTTTCCTGTGGAAAACACCCGGGAATTTACTGTGGAAGCAGGACGGCCGGACAGCGTTACGGAAGAAAAATTTCGTATATTGAAAGAGGCAGGCGTTACAAGGATTTCTATTAATCCTCAGACGATGCATCAGAAAACACTTGATCTGATTGGGAGAGCCCATACAGTAGAGCAGACAAAAGATGCTTTTGCACTGGCAAGAAAATGTGGATTTGATAATATCAATATGGATATGATTACCGGACTTCCCGGAGAGGAACTTTCCCATGTCCGGGAAACGGTGGATGAGATTTTTAAATTAAGACCGGAGAGTCTGACAGTACATTCTCTTGCGATTAAACGTGCTGCCCATCTAAATATGGAGATGGAAAAATATCAGTCGATGGTAAAGGGAAGCACAAATGAAATGCTCAGGCTTGTGGATTCCCGTGCCCTTAAGATGGGGATGGAACCGTATTATATGTACCGGCAGAAAAATATTCCGGGCAATCTGGAAAACATCGGATATTGTCTTCCGGGAAAAGAATGCCTTTATAATATTCTTATCATGGAGGAAAAACAGGATATTATTTCCTGCGGTGCCGGGGGAAGCTCTAAATATGTATTTCCGAAAGAAAACCGTCTGGAACGGACAGAGAATGTGAAGAATCTTGATCATTACATTACCCGCATTGACGAGATGATTGACAGAAAAAGGAAGTATCTGGAAGAATCAAGATGAGTGGATACGAGGCAGAGAAAAAGGAGAAAAATATGGCATATGATTATGATGGGGCGCATGATCTGGAGACGCCATTGCAGGCGACTCTCGGGGAAGCAATCGCTCACGGAATCGTCGTCAGCAATCTGGCATTTTTTGTGGGAAAGGAGATGAATTTGTCGAAAGAGGACTGTCATAGCCTTGCCATTGCCGGGATGCTCCATGATATCGGGAAGCTGCGCCTTCGTTCCTATGTATATGAAGAAAAAAAAGCGAAACTGGATATTGATGAACTGCGTTATATCAGAATGCATCCGTCCC
Source organism: Eubacterium sp. (assembly GCA_022776205.1). Classification (GTDB taxonomy): domain Bacteria; phylum Bacillota; class Clostridia; order Lachnospirales; family Lachnospiraceae; genus Anaerobutyricum. Next base: position 6,463 of record JALFIK010000004.1, on the reverse strand, counting down.
TGGGTTATGCCATATTAAAAGAACACGGTTATCCACCGGATGTACTTACGGCTGTGCTCTATCACCATGAAAATGTGGATGGAAGCGGATATCCTAATAATCTGAAAGGGGAGGAAATCCCGCTTAATGCAAGGATTCTCCGAGTGTGCGATGCGTTCGGAGCACTGATTACAAACCGTCCGTGTCGGAGTGCGTTTGATATTGAAACTGCCATATCAATCATGATTGAAGAAGTTAAAAGTTTTGATATGAAAATTTTTCTGGCTTTTCAAAAAGTGACCCAGTCAAAGGACATGAAAGATTTGCTGTCCCTGATGGGAATTCATTAATAAATAACTTTAGGAGGAAAACAAAATGGCTGAATCCATGAAGGGTCTGAAAAGGACCCATAGATGCACCGAGGTATCTGCCGAGAATATCGGAGAGACCGTCACCCTGATGGGGTGGGTGCAGAAGAGAAGAAACCTGGGAAGTCTTATTTTTGTCGATCTTCGGGATCGCAGCGGACTGATCCAGCTGTATTTTGAGGAGGAGACGATCGGTGAAGAGGGATTTAAAAAGGCAAATTCACTGAGGGCCGAATTTGTCATTGCCGTAACAGGCATCGTGGAAAAGAGAAGCGGTGCAGTCAATGAGAATCTGCTGACCGGAGATATTGAGATCAAAGCACAAAATATACGGATTCTCTCGGAGGCGGAGACACCGCCTTTCCCGATTGACGCAGATATTACGGTAAAAGATGATCTTCGTCTTAAATACCGTTTCTTAGATTTGAGAAGACCGAACATTCAGAGAAATCTGATGATGCGAAGTAAAGTGGCAACGCTCACGAGACAATTTCTTGCCAATGAGGGATTTCTCGAGATTGAGACGCCGATGCTTACCAGAAGTACTCCGGAGGGGGCAAGAGATTATCTCGTGCCAAGCCGGGTTCATCCGGGAAACTTTTATGCCCTGCCACAGTCGCCGCAGCTTTTTAAACAGCTTTTAATGTGTTCTGGCTATGACCGTTATTTTCAGCTGGCAAGATGTTTCCGGGATGAAGATCTCCGTGCAGACCGTCAGCCGGAATTTACCCAGATTGATATGGAGTTATCTTTTGTAGATGTGGACGATGTGATCGATGTCAATGAAAGACTGCTGGCATATCTTTTCAAATTGTGTCTTAATGTGGAAGTCCCTCTGCCAATTGAAAGAATGACCTGGCAGGACGCCATGGATTATTATGGTTCGGACAAACCGGATCTTCGGTTTGATATGAAAATTCAGGATGTGTCTGAGCTGGTAAAAGACTGCGGATTTGGTGTGTTTACCGGAGCCATTGAAAATGGTGGAATGGTCCGTGGTTTATGCGCAAAAGGACTCGGAGATGTTTCGTCGAAGAAGATGAAACATTTCGAGAAAACAGCGAAAGATTATGGTGCAAAGGGACTTGCCTATATTCAGATGAAATCGGATGGAAGCATGAAATGTCCATTTGCGAAATTCATGACAGACGAGCAGATGTCTGCGTTGATTGAAGCAATGGGAGGAGAAAAGGGAGACCTTCTGGTGTTTGCCGCAGATAAATTTAAAGTAGTCTGTGATTCTCTGGGGGCTCTTCGTCTTAAATTTGCGGAAGAATTGAATCTATTGGATAAATCGGAGTATCGTTTTGTGTGGATTACTGAATTTCCATTGCTCGAATGGTCCGAGGAAGAAGGACGCTATACGGCAATGCATCATCCATTTACCATGCCGATGGAGGAAGATCTTGATATGATTGATACGGATCCCGGAAAAGTTCGTGCCAAAGCCTATGATATTGTCTTAAATGGAACGGAGATCGGTGGAGGAAGTGTCAGGATCCATCAGAATGATATTCAGGAAAAAATGTTTGAATGCCTGGGAATTTCCAAAGAACAGGCCCATGAAAAATTCGGTTTTCTCCTGGAAGCATTCAAGTACGGCGTCCCGCCACATGCAGGACTTGCCTACGGACTTGACCGTCTTGTCATGCTCATGACAAAGGAAGACAGTATTCGTGATGTAATTGCATTCCCAAAAGTAAAAGATGCTTCCTGCCTGCTTACCGATGCACCGAACACGGTTGATGATAAACAACTGAAAGAGCTTTGTCTTGCCATCGACATTCCGGAAAAAGAAGATAAACAATGAAAGAAAAAATTGCACCTTTTCTGATTCTCCTGGCAGGAGTACTTTGGGGAAGCATGGGGATTTTTGTGCATACACTGAATAAACTGGGGATTGCCGCAATAAATATCGTGGCAATCCGTTCCGTTATCACGGTGATTTTTACGGCGATTTTATTGGTACTTTTAAAGCCTGAACTGCTGAAAGTGAAAATAAGAGATCTATGGTGTTTTTTGGGAACCGGTCTTCTGAGCATTGTTTTTTTTAACTACTGCTATTTTTCTGCCATTGAAATTTCTTCCATGGCAGTCGCTGCCGTGCTCTTATACAGTGCTCCTGCATTTGTCATGGTTTTTTCCTGGTTTCTTTTTAAAGAAAAACTGACAGTTAATAAGTGGATTTCCCTTATTTTTGTGATTGTCGGGTGTATACTGGTTACGGGTATAGCCGGGGACCATGGAGCACTCAGTATAAAGGCAGTATTTCTTGGACTTGGAGCCGGACTGGGCTATGCACTATATAGTATATTTGGACGGTTTGCTCTGGAAAAAGGTTATCATTCGCTGACAATTCTGCTCTATACATTTTTGTTTGCCACAGTCGGGATTCTGCCTCTGGCTGATTTTCCAAAGATTTATTCGGTTGTGACCGGATCATGGGGAAATTGTGTTCTTATTCTTGTTTTTGGACTTTTTTCCACACTGATTCCCTATTTTTCTTATACGGCAGGACTTTCCTGTGTTGAAAACGGAAAAGCTTCCGTGATCGCAGCAATAGAGCCGGTAGTTGCAGCTTTGCTCGGAACAGCTTTGTATAAAGAATCCCTTACTTTCTGGAATGTTACAGGGATGATTCTTGTGCTTTTGTCCATCGTCCTGGCAAATAAAAAAACGAAATAATATTTTGTATGAAACAGTTTGAAAATACGGAAAAAACAATAAAAAAAAGTTGACGCTTTAAGAATATAAAGTTATAATGAAATTGATTAAAGAAAACTTTTGCACTATGAAGTGTAGAAGTTTGCAACAGAAAAGTTTAGGAGGAGAAACTTATGAGAGCAAAAAAATTATTGGCAGCGACCATGGCAGCAGTTATGACTTTATCACTGGCAGCCTGTGGAGGAAGTGGTTCCTCAGAATCGACAGAAGCTGCAAAGGAAAAGGTATATAAGATTGGTATCTGTCAGGCACTGGAGCACCCGGCACTGGATGCGGCTACGAAGGGATTTAAGGAAGCATGTGAGGAAAAATTCGGAAAGGATAAGGTAGAGTTTGAGGTAAAGAGTGCACAGGGGGAACAGACTATGTGTACAACCATTATTAATAACTTTGTATCCTCTGAGAAGGATCTGATTCTTGCCAATGCGACACAGCCTCTTCAGGTTGCAGCCCAGGCTACATCAACGATTCCGATTCTTGGAACCTCTGTTACGGATTTTGGAACCGCTCTTGGAATTGACGACTGGAAGGGAACAACCGGCGTAAATATTTCCGGTACAAGCGACCTTGCTCCAATTGATCAGCAGGAAGATATGTTAAAAGAATTACTTCCGGATGCAAAAAAAGTGGGAATTCTTTTCTGCTCTGCGGAATCCAATTCCAGATATCAGGCAGAACTCTTTGAGGAAGCACTGAAAGAGGATGGAATCGAATATAAGGAATATACAGTTGCGGATTCCAATGATATTCAGTCAGTTACCACTACGGCTGCATCGGAATGTGATGCGTTATACATTCCTACAGATAACACGATGGCAGACAATACAGCGAACGTCAAGAACATCTGCCTTCCGAAGAAAGTTCCGGTGATTGCCGGTGAGGAAGGAATCTGTAAAGGGTGTGGTATTGCTACTTTGTCCATCAGTTACTATGACCTTGGATATCGTGCAGGTGAAATGGCATACGATGTCCTTGTAGGCGGCAAAGATATTTCTTCGATGCCTGTAGAGACAGCTCCGAAGGTAACAAAGAAATATAACAAAGAAATCTGTGATGACCTGGGAATTAAGATTCCGGATGATTATGAGGCAATCGAGGCAGAATAATCATCGCAGGCTATGTTAACAAATGCTGCTGCCCGAATGAATAATTCGGGCAGCAGTTTGTTTTATGAATAATAGAAAATAGAAAGGAATTGTATTATCATGTTACTAAATTATTTTCTTTCGCTGGATTTTTCTGCACTGATCGGGGCGATGCCCGGTACGGCAGCACAGGGAATTATCTGGGGAATTATGGCCCTGGGAGTATATATCACCTTCCGTATCCTTGATTTTGCGGATCTTACGGTGGATGGCTCTTTAGCAACCGGCGGTGCGGTAGCTGTCATGATGATTCAGGCAGGCTATCATCCGGCTTTTGTTCTGATCTTCTCTTTTCTTGCCGGAATGGCAGCAGGTTTTGTGACAGGGATTCTCCATACCGGCCTGGGAATCCCGGGAATACTTGCCAGTATCCTCACTCAGGTTTCCCTCTACTCGGTTAATTTACGAATCATGGGAAAGTCCAATCAGGCAATTGGACTTGGTCAGCAGGGACTGGTTGCCTCCGCCCGTTATATTATGGGAGAGGGAAGCGGACTCTTTTTCCTTAAGCTGGTTGTAGCCAGTCTTGTATTAGTTGCGTTAATTTACCTGTTTTTTGGTACAGAACTGGGAGCTTCCATTCGTGCCACCGGATGTAATCCACAAATGGCCCGCGCGCAGGGAATTAACACTAATTTTACGAAAGTGCTTGCGCTGATGCTGTCGAATGGTCTTGTAGGACTTTCTGGAGGCGTACTTGCCCAGTATCAGGGGGCGGCTGATGTCAATATGGGACGTGGAGCCATCGTTATCGGACTTGCAGCAGTTATCATCAGTGAGGTGATTTTTGAAAAATTGTATGCCGGCAGGAAAATTGCTTTTGCCTATTCTCTCGCAGCCGTTTTTGTCGGCGGCATACTATACTATGTGGCCTATACCTTTGTATTGTGGCTTAAGATGCCATCTGATTACATGAAATTGTTCTCTGCGGTTGTTGTAACAATTTTCCTGTCTGTACCATATCTCAAAACCAAATATCCGAGAAAAAGGAGGGCCTAGGAAGTGGAAAATATTTTAGAAATACAGAATTTGCATAAAACATTTAATAAAGGAACCATTAATGAGAAAGTGGCCCTGGCAGGTGTGAATCTAACATTACTGCCTGGTGATTTTGTGACGATCATCGGTGGAAATGGTGCAGGAAAGTCAACAACCTTAAATGCAATTGCCGGTGTGTGGGACGTGGATGAAGGCAAGATCATCGTCGATGGGGCAGATATCACACGACTTTCTGAGCATAAGCGGGCACGTTATCTGGGCCGTGTTTTTCAGGATCCGATGACCGGTACGGCAGCAACAATGTCCATCGAGGAAAATATGGCAATTGCAGCAAGACGCGGAGACCGGAGAGGATTTCGCTGGGGTATCACAAAAAAAGAAAGAGAGTATTATAAAGAACATTTGAAAATGTTGGATTTGGGTCTGGAAGATCGCCTTAGTACAAAAGTGGGCCTTTTATCCGGAGGACAGAGACAGGCCGTTACTCTTCTGATGGCAGCTTTGAAGAAACCGAAACTGCTACTCCTTGATGAGCATACAGCTGCCCTGGATCCGAAAACTGCGGCAAAGGTTCTTGAAATCTCTGATAAAATCATTGCAGAGAATCATTTGACAGCGATGATGGTAACTCATAACATGAAAGATGCCATTGCCCATGGAAATCGCCTGATCATGATGAATGAAGGAAAAATAATTTATGATGTCTCAGGAGACGAAAAGAAAAAACTGCATGTTTCCGATCTTCTTGCTAAATTTGAAGAAGCCAGTGGTACAGAGTTTGCCAATGATCGTATGATGCTTTCATAAATGTTTCTTTAATCAGATTCCATAATAAATAATCGGACACGATGTCTTCCCGGCAGGATTTACACCTGCCGGAGAGGATATCGTGATATTTTTTGTCTTGACGAGAAATAAGAGGTTTGATAATATAATGACCGTTGCACAAAATTCAAAAGTTAGGACAATGAAAATAACTCTTGACAGAAATATGATGAGTGTGCTAACATATAAAAGTTGCACGACGGAAAAGTTAAGAAAGCTTTGGGAACACTTCGAGAGAAGCACACAAAAAGCCAAATAAAATAGTTCTTGACAAAGGAAAGTCGCTGTGATAGAATATAAAAGCTTTCGTTGAGAAAGCGTATGAAACTTGATAACTGAATAACAAAACAACCTTGAACGTTCAATTCAAATTTCATTCGGAACCTTTCGAGAGTGATGTCTTCGGAAAGGGTCCATGGAACG
>JALFIK010000115.1 GCA_022776205.1 Eubacterium sp. | reverse complement strand
CACATCATTACTCTGGAAGATCCGCTGGAGTTTATACATCGTCATAAAAAAAGTATTGTAAGTCAGAGGGAAATTCGTTCTGATACGGAAAGTTACAAGACGGCTCTGCGTGCTTCCCTGCGGCAGAGTCCGGACGTCATTCTTCTCGGGGAAATGCGTGATTATGAGACGATCAATATCGCCATGACCGCAGCGGAGACAGGGCACCTTGTCTTTTCCACGTTACATACGCAAGGGGCGGCAAATGCGGTGGACCGGATCATTGATGTGTTTCCGGCAAATCAGCAGAGACAGGTTGCTATCCAGCTGGCCACGGTTCTTAATGCAGTAGTTTCTCAACAACTTCTGCCGGATGTCCGGGGTAGTCTGGTACCGGCTTTTGAACTTATGACGGTAAACCGTGCGATAAAAAATATGATTCGGGACAATAAGGTGCATCAGATTGATGGTCTGGTGTATTCTTCCGGGCAGAAAAACATGTTTTCCATGGACTGTTTTCTTGTAAAACTGTACGCGAATGGGAAGATCAGCAGGGAGACGGCCCTGGATTATGCGACAAATCCGGAAATGATCATGCAGAAATTATAGAAAATATCTGTGAGAGGAGTTGACTATTGTCTTAGAGAGTGTTATGATAATTATGTAAAAATTTAATATATTCTAGTGGGCAAACTCTGTGAAAACAGAGGACGCAAAGCCAAGGGTCTAAGGACGAAAGTCTATGACAGCCGGTTGCCGTATTTTTATGCGTATGGATCATATTATCATAATATTATGAGTGAAGAGCAACCGCCTGTATAGAGATATACAGGTGGTTTTTTGTTTCATGTTTTCTTTTATCTATCCGAACTTACTCTCTCGTAATACGCAGATAAGACCATAAGCAGCAATTCAGGGAGGGATTATCAATGAAAAGAAAAAACAGTCAGTCACTTATCGGTTCGATTCTCTATCTTGCTTTTGCCTTTGTTTTATGTGCCGGAATTATATTCTACACAAAAAATGGCGGAGCCCAGGAAAGAAAAACTTTTGCGGATATTGAAGATACCATGCCGGTTGCTGAGCCGGGGGAGGTTATAATTGGTGAAGAGGAAGTTCCCCTTGCCGGAAAGCCGAAGGTATCTGTTACCAGGACAAAGAAAGTAACGAAGAAAAAGAAAAAATTAAAAAAGGCGGCAAAAAAGACAAAAACAACGACAAAAAAGAAAACAACGAAGAAGAAAACAAGCAGTAAAAATGCAACATTTTATACGGTAAAAGAAACAACGGTGCAGTCGGTAATCCAGACATCTACAAAGAAAAAATCAAAAGTGCAGACAATCAAGCTTACCGTTACGACAACGGTAAAGACAACCCGGACTGCCCTGGCAGCACAAATGAGCCGGAATACGGAAAACAGCATTGTTTCCGGGAGCGAGCCTGTTCTGACAAAGTTCAGTGATATTAAAGGAAAGATTCCGCAGGTTGTTTATGATGCATTTGAATCACTTGGTTTCAGCTTCCGTGTAAATTCTGCCCTTTCCACAACCGGTGTATTCAGTGTGGGAAATCATAAGATTGAAATTAAATCGGGAAAGCCGTCTTATTTAATTCATGAACTGGGACATTTTGTATCTGCTTTGAAATTTGGAGCGGACAGTACTTCAGAGTGGAAAAATATTTATCATGAAGAAAAATCAGATTACACCGGAACAAATAAGAGTTATGTCACGAAAAATGAATCGGAATATTTTGCGGAATCCTTCCGGGACTATTCGGAAAATCCACAGCAGTTAAAGGCACAAAGACCGGAGACTTACCGGTATATGGATGAAGTGGTAAACTCAATTTCCGGCAGTGATGTGACACAGTTCAGAAATGCTTACAGCTGGTACTGGGCAAATTAAATTTGATTGCAAAATTCTATACCCAAAATCCGCAGGATGTGCTAGAATAAATTTCAAAGCTAATAAAACCGCAGAAATAATTTTGAAAGGGTGAATGAATTTGGCCAGTAAAAATATAGTTGTAATTATGGGAGGGAAATCCTCAGAACATGAAGTTTCCCTTGTTTCTGCCAGAACAGTGATTGAGAACATTGATACAGATATTTATAATATTATCATGATCGGGATTACGAAAGACGGACAGTGGAAGCTGATCGATTCTTTGAATCACTTGGAAGACGGAAGCTGGGTAAAGGGGCATACCAGTGCCTATATTTGCCCGGACACGGGAAAAGGAGAGCTTCTCCTTGTCAGAGAGGATGGAAAGACAGAGAAGCTGGTTGTTGATGTGGTTTTCCCGGTTCTTCATGGAATGAATGGGGAGGACGGCACCTTGCAGGGCCTTCTGGAGCTTGCCCGGATTCCTTATGTGGGATGCGGTGTTCTGGCATCTGCCTGTTCCATGGACAAGTTTTATACAAAGATTATCGTGGATTCCATTGGAATCCGTCAGGCAAAATTTGTAGGAGTGAGAAGGGAAGAGCTTTCTGATATGGATACTGTCATTGCAGGGATTGAGAAGGCACTGCCATATCCGCTCTTTGTAAAGCCTTCGAAGGCGGGCTCGTCCCAGGGTGTCAGCAAGGCAGAAAACAGGGAAGAGCTGGTGGCAGCTCTGGATCTGGCAGCAAAGCATGACACGAAGATTCTTGTGGAGGAGACCATTGTCGGAAGAGAGCTGGAGTGCGGTGTACTCGGAATGAGCGAACCGAAAGCTTCCGGAGTGGGAGAGATTCTTGCAGCGGATGAGTTCTACAGCTATGATGCAAAATATAACAATGAAGATTCCAGAACAGTCATTGATCCGGAACTTCCGGAGGGAAAAGAAGAGGAAATCCGCAGAGATGCGGTTGCCATTTTCAAAGCGCTCGACTGCTCCGGATTGTCAAGAGTGGACTTTTTCCTGACAAAGGATACGAACGAAGTGGTATTTAACGAGATCAACACCCTTCCGGGATTTACAGCCATCAGCATGTATCCGATGCTCTGGGAGGCGAAGGGACTTAACAAAAAAGTTCTTGTGCAGAAACTGATTGATCTTGCGATGAAACGCTACGACGGGTAAGAGAAGATGGCCAGAGAGGTTAAGCTTTCCATTACCGGTATTCAGAAGGCTTTTGGGCAGGAAGATCCGGTTACCCTCGTGACAACGGGGAAATATGTGCATAAAGAGGGAACGCACTATTTGTTTTATTCGGAGTTTACGGAGAATAAGGAAGAAGTGAAAAACCGTCTGACGATCACACCGGATCATGTGGAACTTAAGAAATCAGGAAAGGGCATATCCTTGCTGAAGTTTGACCGGATGCATGCCCAGCCGTGTCTTTACCAGTCTGTGGCAGGACCGATGGAACTGGTGTCGGACACGAAGAAGATTAAAATTACCCACGGGCATACTTTCTTAAAAATGGTTCTTGTCTATTCTTTTAGCATGAATGGTCAGCCGGTATCGGATTATCATCTCACGATGGAAGCCCGATGGGATTAAAAAAACAAAAGTAAAATAAAAATCCGAGGGATTTTAAAACGAATCCTTCGGATTTTTTTGTTTAATTCTTCTTTTTTGCTTTGGCCTTTTCTTTTTCTTTTCTGGCTTCTGCCATCTGCTGTCCGGCTGCATCCGCATTTTTGCGAAGTTTGGCAGCAAGTCCTTTTTTCTCCGGCTTCGGAACCGGAGCTTTACGGAAATTCTTGATGCTTACAATATAAATACCGCTCAGCATGGCCTTGACTTCTGCCCGGATCGGAATCTCATCATAAACATTTTCGTCTGCGATAAGGGTCATGACTCTCGGTCCGATCTTTGCCTTGACTACCGGAATCTTTGCACGGCGTGCTCTTTTCGGAGCCTGCTCGATCACGTTCTGCGGCAGTCCGGAATCTTTCAGAGGGAGTCGTTTCTTATCGATGATGAGCATGGAGACCTGTGTGGCAGCCTCATATAATTTCTCTTTCTGTTCCTGTTGTTCTTTCTGTAATTTGCTTCCTTTAAAATAAAGAAATGCGAGAATTGCGATTGCAATGACAAGAACAATCGCAAATACAATCCATGGGTTCATAGTTGGGTCCTCCTGTCTTTTTTATAACACAAATTTCATTTTAACATTTTTTCCATGAATTGAAAAGGAAAAAATTTATAAAATCTGGTGCTGGGTTTCCAGCATATTTTCAATCAGCTGTTTTGTTCGTTTCGCAGCAAATTTTTTCTCTTCCTTTGGTAATTCGGAAATTTTGAAAGGCACACCGAAAGTTACTTTCACGTTGGAAGGGGAGATTCGAAGTCCTTTATTATTCTCAAAGATATCTCTTGTGCCGGTCATGGCAACAGGAACAATGGGAACATCTGCCTTCTGTGCCATCTTCAGGCTGCCCCCCTTAAATTCGCCCAGCTGTCCGGTCGTACTTCTTGTGCCTTCCGGATAGATGCACATGGAATAGCCCTCCTTCAGATAGTCTGCTCCCTGGAGTATTGTTTTCATGCCTTTACGAATGTCCTTTCTATCAAGAAAGAGACAGCGGATTCGGCGCATCCAGTTAGACAGCCCCGGAATGTGGGCCAGACTGTCCTTGGCGACAAAACCGGTTCCGCCGGGAACCACAGAGCCGAGGACAAGAATGTCAAAATAACTGCTGTGATTTCCCACATAGAGGCAGGCACCCTCCGGAATATTCAGTAGACCTTCTGCCTCTACCTTCACCCCGCAGATTTTCAGAAAACGGCGGAATGCCTTCTGAACGTGCTTCTGGGAAATCTGGTAAGCCTTTTTCGGATCGGTTTGTTCGAGTTTCTTCAAACGGAGTCGTTCTGGAAAGGTGATAATTAAATAAAAAATAATATAAAATAAAACACATAATGCTCGAAAATTCATAATAACATCCTCTATTCTATCGGCCATAAAGCTTTGTGATGTCATAAAGCCGTGTGGCAATGTCGTTGGTGAGCAGCCCGTCCTTCAGGCGGTAACACCAGTTTCCGTCCACGGTACCCGGCTCATTCATGCGATAGTCACTGCCCTGACACAGCAGATCCTGTACCGGGACGATGGCAAAACGGGCTGGAGATCCAAAACAGGTACGGATAAAATCCCAGCTGATCTGAGAGCCGTCGGTATTCATATAACGGCGGACTTTGTCTTTTATGTGTTCCGGGGCATGTTCATACCAGCCGGTCGATGTGTCATTATCATGGGTCCCCGTATAACATACGCAGTTATAAGGCTGATTGTAAGGAAGGTAGCTGCTGTCTTCATCTTCAAAGGCAAACTGAAGGATTTTCATACCCGGAAGTTCGAAACGGTCTCGCAGTGCCCGGACTTCATCGGTGATGATGCCCAGATCTTCTGCAATGATCGGCGGTTCTTCGCCAAAGGTTTCCGTCAGTGTGTTAAAAAAATCTTCTCCCGGTCCGGCCACCCATTTTCCATTCAGTGCGGTTTCAGAACCGGCAGGAATCTCCCAATAGCTTTCTAATCCGCGGAAATGATCGATGCGGACGATATCACTCAAGAGAAACTGGGTTTTAAAACGTTCCATCCACCATGCATAACCGGTTTTTTTGTGATATTTCCAGTCATAAAGGGGATTGCCCCAAAGCTGTCCCGTGGCGCTGAAGTAATCCGGCGGAACGCCTGCAACGACCTTCGGAAATCCGTCTGAATCCAGCTGAAAAAGCTTTGGCTCTGCCCACACATCGGCACTGTCATCCGAAACAAAGATTGGGATGTCTCCGATCAGTAAAATATCCCGCTCATTGGCATAAGCCTTCAGCCGGCTCCACTGGCGGAAAAAAGTCCATTGAAGGAATTTTTCAAAGGCAATTTCATCCGCAAGTTCCCGGGCGATCACTGCCTTCTGGGATTTGGTCGGGCGACGGTATTTCTTTTCCCAGGTAAGCCAGTGAGAACCATTTTTTGATTTCTTTATTGCCATGAACATGGCAAAGTCATCAAGCCAGTGGGCACTTTTGCAAAAAAGAGCCAGCTCTGATTTTAACGGATCCTCTTCCGGGATTTCTTTAAAGCGCTCATAAGCCTTGTGAAAAATGGGTTCCTTGTATTCTGAAACCAGTGCATAATCCACGGTTTCTTCCGGAAATTCCGGAGGATTTCCGAGATCCTCCGGGGTGAGAAGTCCCTCTTCGATCAGTAATTCCGGACTGATGAGAAGGGGCTGACCGGCGAAGGATGAAAAACATTGGTAGGGGCTGTTATAGTTTCCCGCCGGCCCTAAGGGAAGCGTCTGCCAGAGATGCTGTCCGGAGGACTGGAGGAAATCTACAAAACGATATGCTTCCGGACCGAGATCCCCAATGCCGAATCTGCCGGGCAGGGACGTCGGATGGAGCAAAATGCCGGAAAGCCGGCGTAATTTTTTTACTAGTGAAAATCTGTCGTTCATGTGAACCTCCCTGAAAATTTACTCTGCCCTTTATTATACTGAATTTTTGGAAAATCTGCAATGTTTGAACACATTTTTGAAACAGTAGGATGATATAAAATAAGAAGAAAAGGTCGTATTGATTTTATCAGGAATATTCAGTAAACTTAAGAGAGTGACAGGATTTTCAGGAGTGAGGGGGAATAAATGATGAAGAAAGGAAATAGAATTTCGGCGGTTATTCTTGTGATGATAATGATTTTTTCTGTATCCGGCTGTGGGGTGCGGGAAAAGAAAGGGGCGGAGCAAAATTCCACCAGGGAGAAGGAAGCGACCACGGCCACCAGGGCGCCTGAGAAAGTTCTCAATGTCAACAGTGAAAATAAGCTCATTTATTGTATTACACCGGACATATCCAATCCGCATTTTGCCATTGTTCAGAAGGCATGTACAGAAGAAGGAGAGAAGCTTGGGTATAAAGTGGAATGTGTTTCACACGGAGATGATGCGGTAAAACAGGAAGAATTATTCGAGGAAGCAATTTCGAGGAGGGCTTCCGCGATTATTTGTGATAATGCCGGTGCGGATGCCTCGGTGACGGCGATACAGAAAGCCAGGGATGCAGGAATCCCCACATTTCTTGTGGACCGGGAAATCAGTATGGAAGGACTTTGTATTTCCCAGATTACCGCCGATAATGTTCAGGGAGCAACCGATGTGGCAAAGGCACTGGCGGAGGCAACCGGCGGTGAAGGTGATTATGCGGAATTACAGGGACTCGGCTCCGACACAAATGGTAAGATCCGTTCGGAAGCTTTTCACAAAATTCTTGATCAGACGGATATGAAGATGGTAGCCCGGCAGGCGGCAAACTGGAGCCGGAAAGAAGCGAGAAAAAAGACAACTACCATTTTACAGCAGTATCCGGACATTGTTGCAATTGTGTGTGGGAACGATACAATGGCATGTGGTGCAGCAGAGGCACTGGCTGAATTTAATCTGGATCACGACGTGTACATCATAGGCATTGACGGTTCGGAGGAGATGCAAAAAAATATTATTGATGGAAAATGTCTTGCGACCGCCTTTCTGCCGATTGAGAAGATGACAAAAAATGCAGTGGACCAGGCGGATGATTATCTGCGTGAGGGAAGTACGGGACTTGAAGAGAGGCAGGTAATGGAATGTACTGTCATCACGAAGGACAACGTCGATAAATTAAACTTTTAAATTACAGGAAACAGTGTTATAATAGGTCGTACTATATTTGTAACAGAGCATATACTGAGGAACAAAGCCTTAAATTTTGTTTATCGGGAGAAAGAAATGAAACAGGAAAGCAATATATCAAAACGGATCGCAATGAATCTCTGGCTGCCGATTATTGTGGTGGTCCTCATTCTTGTTGCGGCCCTGAGTGTGATGGAGGTGCGGCCTTTACTCGGATATACTATTATGGCGGGGGATATCATTTATCTGGTTGTTTCCGTTTTATGGTATGAGTACATGGAGAAGATGCTCTCCAGAGAGTTTCTGGCAGCCGGTTTTGAGCAGAGCCAGATACAGAAGATGATCTTTAAGGATCTTCCGATTCCTTATGTCATTACAGACAGTACGGGAATGCTGTTATGGTATAATAAAAAGTTTGCAAAGATGGCAGGAGAGAAGATCTCCAAAAAGAGCATAACGCAGATTTTTTCCGGACTTTATAAGAAAGTATTTCCCGCAAGAGGACAGGAGAAAGAGTATAACATTATCCATGAGGACCGGAAATACCGGGTCCTGTGCAAGAACATGGAAATGAAAGGGTTTGAGAGCGGGAGTGGGGAAACCCAGGGAGATATCCTGCAGGTTTTTTATTTTTTTGACGAGACGCAGCTGCTTGATTATAAGGAAGAATCAAGGAAAAAGAGCCTGGTTGCCGGACTGATTTATATTGACAATTATGAGGAAGTTCTTGAGAACATGGAGGAAGTACGCCAGTCACTTCTTCTCGCCCTGGTGGAGAGAAAGATTGTGAAGTATATGCAGGGGCTGGATGCGATTATCAAGAAGTTTGAGAAAGATAAATTCCTTTTTGTTTTTGAAGAGCAGAATCTGGAGAAACTGATGGAATCGAAATTTTCTATTCTCGATGAGGTCCGGATGATTAATATCGGAAATGATATGTCAATTACCCTTAGTATCAGTGTGGGTGTGAACGGAAAGAACTATATTGATACCTATGAGAGTGCCCGCATGGCAATGGATCTTGCACTGGGAAGAGGCGGAGACCAGGCGGTTGTAAGAGATGGCGACACGATTTCCTATTATGGAGGAAAGACCCAGAAGGTTGAGAAGAGTACGAGAGTGAAGGCAAGAGTGAAAGCCCATGCTCTCCGGGAGATTATGCTTACCAGAGATAAAATTTTTGTCATGGGACATAAAATTCCGGATGCAGACTGTATCGGTGCGGCTCTCGGAATTTACCGGCTGGCCAAAACCATGGGAAAGTCTGTCTATATTGTCATGGATAAAGACTGCCCGGCGATCGCACCGATTGTTGAGGGAATCTTCCGGGAAAAAACAGAGGACGAAGAAGAGATTTTTATTACGAATGAGCAGGCAATGGAATGGAAGAATAAGAATTCCATGCTTGTGATTGTCGATGTGAACCTGCCGTCCATGACGGAATGTCCGGAACTGATCAAAGCGGTGCATACGGTCGTTGTACTTGATCATCATCGTCAGACGAATGAGACGATAAAAAATGCGGTCGTATCCTATGTGGAGCCCTATGCATCTTCCACCTGTGAGATGGTGGCTGAAATTTTACAGTATATTGCAGACAAACCGAAATTAAAAAATATCGAGGCCGATGCCATGTATTCCGGTATGCTGGTGGACACGGATAATTTTGTGATCAAAGCGGGAGTCCGCACTTTTGAGGCGGCGGCTTATTTAAGAAGGGCCGGAGCTGATGTGACCCGGGTACGCAAAATGTTCCGGGAAGATATGGAGCACTGCCAGATTCGGGCTTCGATCGTCAGCCGGGCGGAGATTTTTATGGATGAGTTTGCCATTTCCACCTTTGACGGGGAGAATATCACGGGAGCGACCATTGTGGGAGCCAAGGCGGCCAATGCCCTGTTAAATGTCCAGGGAATCCGTGGCAGTTTTGTACTTACATCTCTGGGAAACTGTGTCTATATCAGTGCCCGTTCCATTGATGAGCTGAATGTACAGGTAATCATGGAGAAATTTGGAGGCGGCGGTCATCTGACCATGGCAGCAGCCCAGCTTAAGGACAGTTCTCTTCCTCAGGCAGTCAGTCAGCTAAAAGAGGTATTAAAGACGATGCATGAAGAGGGAGATATTTAAATATTATGGCAGGAGGAAATGAAGAAATGAAAGTGATTTTATTACAGGATGTAAAGGCCCTTGGAAAAAAGGGAGATTTAGTAGAAGTGAACGCAGGATATGCGAGAAATTATATCCTTCCGAAGAAACTCGGTGTGGAAGCAACAAATAAAAACGTGAATGATCTGAAACTGCAGAAGGCACATCAGGACAAGGTGGCAGCAGAGCAGCTTGCCGCAGCCAAAGACCTGGCAGCGGAACTTTCCGACAAGAGCATTGAAGTTAAGATGAAAGTGGGAGAAGGTGGAAAAACATTTGGAGCCATTTCCACAAAGGAGATTGCTGCCGCAGCAAAAGATCAGCTTGGTTATGAGCTTGACAAGAAAAAAATATCTGTGGATGAAGCGATTAAAAGTCTTGGTGTCCACAATGTGAAGATTAAACTTCATCCGAAGGTAACTGCAACATTAAAGGTCAAAGTAACTGAAAAATAGCAGGTGAGTCATGGCTACAGTAGATGAGAATTTTATTAAAAGAATACAGCCGCACAGTGAGGAGGCGGAACGTTCGGTCTTAGGTTCCATGCTGATGGACCGGGATGCTATTGTAGAGGCAGAAGATATCCTCACGAAAGACGATTTTTATCAGCGCCAGTACGGTATTGTATTTGAGGCGATGGTTGAATTGTACCGGGAGGGGAAGGCAGTTGATCTGATCACCCTCCAGGAGAAACTGAAGGAAAAAGAAGTGCCGGAAGAACTGTCCAGTCTGGATTTTTTCCGCGATCTGGTCGAAGTGGTTCCCACTTCGGCAAATATTGGCCAGTATGCAAGAATTGTACATGATAAGGCAACATTAAGAGCTCTCATTAAAGTAACGGAGGATATCGGTAACGAGTGTTATCTTGGAAAAGAAGATACGGAAACCATACTGGAGAAGACGGAAAAAAATATTTTTGGCCTTCTTCAGAACCGGAATCGCATGTCAGACTTTGTACCGATTCAGGATATTGTCCTTAATTCTTTGAATGCCATTGAGGAAGCCTCCAGAACAAAAGGGCGCGTAACGGGAATCGCCACCGGTTTTACGGAACTTGATTACAAACTGACGGGACTCCATCCGGCAGAACTGATTCTGGTGGCTGCAAGACCGGCTATGGGGAAGACTGCCTTTGTCCTTAATATTGCTCAGTATGCGGCTTTTAAGGATAATCATAAAGTGGCAATGTTCAGTCTGGAGATGTCAAAAGAACAGCTGGTGACCAGACTGATGGCATCCGAGGCAATGATTGACTCCCAGCAGCTTCGTACGGGAGACCTTAGGGATTCTGACTGGGAAAAGCTTCTTGAAGGAGCGGCCTTAATCGGGAATTCTAAACTTATCATTGACGATACGGCGACAACTCTTGCCGAGATTCGGTCGAAATGCAGAAAATATAAACAGACTTACGGGATTGAACTGGTCATTATCGATTACCTTCAGCTGATGAGTGGAAGTGCTTCGAGAAGGAATGAATCAAGACAGCAGGAGATTTCTGAGATATCAAGGGCATTAAAAGTCCTTGCCAGGGAGCTTGATATTCCCATCATCGCTCTGTCCCAGTTATCAAGAGCGGTGGAAGCAAGACAGGATCACCGTCCGATGCTGTCGGATTTAAGAGAATCGGGAGCAATCGAGCAGGATGCCGATGTTGTTATGTTTTTGTACAGGGATGAGTATTATAATCCGGATACGGAAAAAAAGAATCTGGCGGAGGTAATCGTTGCCAAGCAGAGGAACGGTGCCACCGGGAGCATCGAGCTTGTATGGCTCGGGCAGTATACGAAATTTGCAAATAAAGAGCGGGTTATGTAAAGTAACCTGCTCTTTTTGTCTACATTTAGAGGACGAATAGCATTGAGTCCGCTTTAAAGGTATTGCTATAATAAAAGCATAATACAGCAGTGATAATTTAACGATGTGTTAACTTCGCGGACAGGCTGTATGAAAAAAAGTAGGAACAGGAGCGGATTCATTATGAAAGAAAACAGATACACCATTTCGGAAGCATCCAGGCTTCTGGAAGTGGAAAATCATGTCCTGCGCTACTGGGAGGAGGAGCTTGGCCTGAAAATTCCCAGGAACGAACTCGGACACCGCTATTACCGTGAAGAGGAAATACAGTTATTATATTGTATTAAAGAATTAAAAAATAAAGGCTTTCAGTTAAAGGCAGTAAAAGAGGTTCTGCCGGATCTGGAAGCAAAAAGAATGATTGATGTACATAAACTTCTGGCTACCCAGGAAGAACTGGAGAACCAGGAGGCGCTGGAAAAAGAAAACCGGGAACCGGCTGTTTTGGAGAAAGAAGAGGAATGCAAGGTAGTATCTCTCCACAAAGAGGATAAAATGGCCCAGTTTGAGCAGATTATGGGAAAGATTGTCGGGAATGCGCTGCGTCAGCAGGCAGAGGATCTTGGAGAGGCCATGGGGAATCATCTTTGTGACAAGATGCTCCGTGAGATTGATGAACTGATGATGGAACAGGAAGAAAAGGATGAAGAGCGGTATAAAAAACTGGATGAAGTCATAAGAAATACCCAAAAGGCCCGCCAGGAAATTGCTGCGACAAGAGACGGAGGAAATCGGAAAAAAAGTCGATTTTTCCGGAAAAATAAAAGAAAACTCTGAGAAATGCAGTATCCGATGAAAAAAAGAGGGAATGTCCCGATTACGGAGCATCCCCTCTTTAAAATCCGTTATGGAAACGAAATTATTCCTGGCTGATAGCACCTGCAGGGCAAGCACCTGCACAAGAACCACAATCCATGCATGTATCAGGATCGATTTCGTATTTTCCGTCGCCTTCGCTGATAGCGCCTGCCGGGCATTCGCCTTCGCAGGTTCCACAACTAATACAGTCATCAGAAATTACATATGCCATGATAGTTTCCTCCTTTTAGATTAGAATTTGAACACTATGTTCTGTATACACTATTCTATACCAGTTCTTTGTTAATAGCAAGTAAAATGTCGGGAAAAAATTGTACTTAATTTTATAAAGCAAATATTTATGGATAGAATTACATTTTTAGCTTGTAAGCGAAAGGAATATCCTTTATAATAATATTAAAAGGAACTGAGAATACTCCGGAAGGAGGAACCAAAAGTGGTAAAAAAAGAAAATAAACATAACAGTATCTGGATGATGGCTGTAACAGCCATTATCATTTTTTTTATCGTGGGAATTGTCATCACCGGCTTTCATATGCTTCATAAAAAAGAGGAATCCCGGATTTCGTCCGTATCATTCGGTACGAAAAAGAAGACAGAAGAAGATGCCGAAACAGATAAACACACGGATGCCAAAGAAAAGGTTTATTTGATAAAAGGAAATAAAAAAAGTTCGAATCGTTATGAACGGGCAGACCATCTTTCTTATACCGGCAGGGTAAAATATACAGTGGATGAACTGGGACTTTTGGATGGCCCGGGATTAAAAATTACCAGAAATGAAATCTATGCACGGCATGGACGGATCTTTAATGATCAGGAGCTTCAGGATTATTTCCGACGGCAGAAATGGTACGTTCCCCAGACGGCTGCCAATGATTTTGACGAATCCTGCTTAAATGATGTGGAAGAATACAACGTAAAGCTCATCCAGAAATATGAACAGCAGGAAGGAATGGGATCTTAATCAAGCGATGCCAGGCCGGCCGGCAGACAATCTGTAATCAGAAATGGTCACCAGTTCTGAGACGAATTACCTGTCGAAGCTTGACGATAAGGAAAGATTTTGCTATAATTGGGACGAATTAGAAACAGGCCAGAGAAGGCATGACGATTGCTGTCATGTCTTTTTTAGCATATGTTGTAACGGATTGTGAAACTGTAAAAAAGAGGTGCCGGAACCGGAAGCAGACGAATGATCTGTTACCGGTTCCGATACTTTTTAAAAGAGAGAGGAGAAACGATGAGTATGAAAAACGAAAGAACTCAGACGGCTTCCCCTTATGAATTTTATGGGAAGCTTCCATTGTCAAAAGCCATTCCGCTTGGTCTTCAGCATGTTATGGCAATGTTTGTCGGTAACCTCACACCGATTCTTATTATCATGGGTGCCTGCGGGCTGACAGCAGATGCGGGTTTTGCCGAACTGCGAACTACTCTTTTACAAAATGCCATGACAATCGCGGGCATCGTAACACTGGTACAGCTGTTTTCCATCGGGCCGTGCGGTGGTAAAATACCGATTGTCATGGGAACCAGTTCCGGTTTCCTTGGTGTTTATCAGAGTGTGGCTGCAACCCTGGGTGGCGGTGTTTTAAGTTACGGAGCCATTATGGGTGCCTCCCTGATTGGCGGTTTATTCGAGGGTGTGCTTGGAGCATTCCTGAAACCTTTAAGGAAATATTTCCCTCCGGTAGTAACCGGCAGTGTGGTTATGGCCATTGGACTTTCCTTAATCAGTGTGGGGATTAACTATCTTTGTGGAGGAAATGGCGTGGCTGACTACGGCTCCCTTTATAATCTGGGGCTGGGCTGTCTTGTGCTGGTTGTCATTCTTATCTTTAAACACTGTTTCAGCCCGAAAAGCATGGTGAGTACAGCATCTGTGCTCATTGGTATTGTAGTCGGGTACATTGTAGCCATTATTATGACACTATGTCTTCCCCATACAGGAATCAACGCGGAGGGTGCTGAATTTACCTACGCGTGGGTTGTGAATTTCCAGCAGGTGAAGGATGCATCATGGTTTGCTCTTCCGGGAGTTATCGGTTTTGGAAAATTATCTGCGATAAAAATGGTGTTTAAGCCGGAAGCAATCTTCCCGATTCTTATCATGTTTGTTGTTACTGCGGTTGAAACCGTTGGCGATATCTCCGGTGTAATTGAAGGAGGAATGGACCGGGAAGCTACAGATACAGAACTTTCCGGCGGAGTAATCTGTGATGGCCTTGGCTCTTCCCTGGCTTCTCTGTTTGGTGTGCTTCCAAATACATCATTCAGCCAGAATGTCGGTCTTGTTTCCATGACAAAAGTAGTAAACCGGAGTGCCCTTTCCGCAGGAGCCATTTTCCTGATTCTCTGTGGATTTTGTCCGAAGCTTGCAGCCATCGTATCCATTATGCCACAGCCTGTTCTTGGCGGTGCCGCAGTTATGATGTTTGCATCCATTGTTGTTTCCGGCATTCAGCTTCTTACCAAGCAGCCGATTGGGGCGCGGGAAGTAACTATCGTGTCTGTGGCACTGGGGCTTGGATACGGTATCGGTGCTACGGCAGCGGCAACAAGTGCTCTGCCTTATTATGTGCAGCTTATTTTTGGTGGTTCCGGAATCGTACCGGCAGCTATTGTAGCTATCGTGTTAAATATTATTCTGCCTGAAAATCAAATTCCATTTGAAATAAAAGAAGAAAAATAAAAAGGTGCGGTTGTACGAGAAGTGCCGTTTCCGCGCCCGACGAAAAAAATCCATTGTATAACACATGCATGTCGTTGCTCATAACATCAGGTTATACAATGGATTTCTTTTTATATTTTAAAATAGAGAAGAAATGGAATGAATTAAGTTTGGTATCTGTACCTTTAAGGCGGATAAGGTCATAATCAGAACAAATACATAACTGATGGTCATACAGATTCTCAGGGCAGTTGGTTTCTTATAGCCTTCATTTACATCATTTCTCCATAAAAGGAGTAAGATGAACAGGCCGGCGACAGGTGTTGCAATGGAGGTAGCAACATTCGCCATTAAGATTAGCTGCGTCGGAGATCCGCCGTAACTGAAGCAGACGCACATGGCAAAGATTAAACACGCCAGACAGCCGTAACGGACGGATTTACTTTCAAGTCCGATTTCTTTATCGAAACCGGCATTTAAGAGAACCATACCCCTCTGGGTGTTACCGAGCAGAGAAGAAAAGCCGGCACCAAGGAGGGCAATTCCCATGATATATTTTGCTGCATTTCCCATAATTGGGATGAGCATGGCGGCTAATTGTGCAGGAGCATCAATTTTTTGTCCTGTTGGGAAAAGAACAATCGCACCTACGAGGATGATTGCACCGGAAATCAGCACGACACTGATAATATGTACAATGGCATCGGTCAGCATAACACCGTTAAAAAGATCTTCTTTTTTCCACTTTTTTTCTTTTCCCAGATAGGTACTGTAAATACCGGTAGTGACAGCGGCATTGGTTGATATAAAAGCAAGAGCCGTGGCCAGGCTTCCTTCCGGTATTTCAAAGCTTACAAGACCGGATCCGAGTTTTCCAAAATCCGGGCCACCGATTCCAATCAGTGTTGTATAAAATGCAAGAATCATTCCAAGGATACACAGGGTAATTACTTTTTCAACTTTGGAATAAACATTTTTTGTAAAATAACAGTAGATTACAACAGCAATCATAAAAGCGGCTCCGATTTTCCAGTTCACTCCTGTAATAAGATTAGCACCGGCACCGGTACCCGATATATTTCCCATCGTAAAGAACAGACAGGATAAAAATAATGCAATTCCCACAAAGCATGCAGCAAAAGAGCCATAATATTTCCGGATGGCATGCAAAGTCGGCATACCTGTGATGATTGCAAGACGGTTGGTTACCATCATAAAGGTAATTCCCATAAAAATAATGGGGATCATCAGCCAAATCAGGGAATACCCATAGTTTCCTCCGATCATGGCGGAAGTGGTGATTGCTCCCGGACCGATGACGATTCCGGTGGCAATCAGACCCGGACCGACTCTTTTTATGAGATCCTTCATAGGAAGGCGTTTAATGTCAGAGCCGTATACAGATTCTGTGTTTTTTTCATTGGAATTCATAAAATCCTCCCCCTGTTTTATGAATAGGAATAAATGCACAATATGTATTTTGTATAAAAAAGGGAGGGATACCGCATAAGGCAGTATCCTTCCCGGCAGTAAAAGCGTATGGATTATTTGAACTGACTCATATCAACTTTCGGAAGTTTACTTCTTTCCAGTCCGAGAGCAACCCAGTCTTTTTCTTCCTGGTTAAGAGGCAGTACCGGTTTTCTCATTAAAGCGTTAGAGAAGATACCTCTCTGATATAATGCTTCTTTCAGTCTTGCATGAGCTTCTCCGGAAGGCTGTCCGCCACCGTAAATTGCCTGAGAAATGTGGTAGATACGATCGGACCAGTCCTGAGCTTCTTTTAATGTATGTTTATCAGGGTTGGCAAATACTTCTCTTGCAGGGCAGATCAGTTCCGGTACACATCCAGCGAAACCGATCAGGGCACCGTCCATTCCAGGGAACCAGCTTACGCATAATGTTTCGTCATGACATGTGATAAGAGAGATGTCAGGACATTCCTCAGCACAAATTTCAACGACACGTTTTCTTTCTGCTCTGGTAAGATCTGTGATTTCTCCTGTGTGGCCGTTACATACAAGGCCTTCGATTCCTTTGCCATAGAAAGATTTGATCCAGCGAAGGTAAACACGGAATTCTTCTTCATTAATGGAATAGTCATCGTTTAAAGGTACGGAAACTGCAGGGAAAATAGTTTTAAAAGTTTTTTCTTTAGCCATGATTTAATCTCCTTTTTTATCAAAATTTTTATTGAGTTGAATCTTCATTACTTCTTTTTTATTTAATAGTTTATGGGCTCGCTGACAGTGCGCATCTGTCAGAAATTGCTATGCAAACGTTTGCGTTTGTTGTGATTTATTTATACCATGTGGGAAAGATGTTGCAAAACTGGCACATTGTGATGTCAGTACAGTATCCCGTGCCCTGAATAATACTTCTTATGTTCATCCGGATACAAAAGCCCGCATTCTTGCTGCAGTGAAAGAGCTGAGCTATAAGCCGAATGTACTGGCACAGGGATTGAGAAAGGGAAAGCGGCATACCATCGGTGTGGTAGTTCCCCGTCTGGCAATGACCGTTTTTGCAGAAATCCTGCAGGGGATTGAGGAGGAGGCCAGGTATCTGGGTTATTCTATCATGGTCTGCAATACGGAAGATGATCCGGAAATAGAGCGGGAATGTCTTGACCGGCTCCGCAACGGATTTATCGATGGAATTATTATTGCCAGTACGGGAAAATGCGGCCGCTTGTTAAGGGATATTCAGGTAAGCGGGATTCCGATTATTCAGATTATAAGAAAACAGGAGCCGAAGATCAGTAGTGTTGTTGCAAACTATGAAACTTGCGGTTATCAGGCGGTAAAATATCTTGTAGAGAAGGGGTGTAAAGAGATTGGCCTGATTAACGGTCCCATGACCCTGGATACTTATCGCGAGAGATATAAAGGTTACAGCAGGGCAATCCGGGAGTTTGGATTAAAAGAAATCTGTTCGGAGGCATCGGAGCAGACGAATAGTTTTGAATATGGATTTCATTGTGCGGAAGAACTGTTGAACACAAATTATTATCTGGATGCGATTATCACATCAGTCGATATTCAGGGAATCGGTGCGATTCGGGCAATCAAAGAGAAAAATCTTCTGATCCCGGATGACATTAAATTAGTAAGTTTAACCGGACATTCCATTGGAGGTATGCTGGAGACAACGATGACTTCCATGGAAATACCTGCCCACGAGATGGGAAAAAAAGCAACCCAGATGATCGTGGAGGAAATTGATGCAAAAACAGAAGA
>JALFIK010000113.1 GCA_022776205.1 Eubacterium sp. | reverse complement strand
TGGTGTGTGATTCATCAGGATGAATTGATGCAAAACTGGGAGCTTTCCAAAGATGGACTTCCATTAAATCGAATCAATCCTTTGGTTTAATATGAGAGGGGGATTTAAATGTTTCCAAAAGTAGTACAGGTAATCCCATATAGGGACTATAAAGTAGATGTATATTTCGAGGATGGAAAAATAGTTTGTTATGATGCAAGTCATCTCTTAGAAAAAAAGGTTTTTGAACGATTAAAGGATATTGATTTTTTTATGAATGCATGCACAATATTAAATGATTCATTGGCTTGGGATGTCACTGGAACCAGAGATGAAAGCAAATGCTTAGATTTGGATCCGGATATGCTATATGAATTAGAAAATGTAAAGGAAAAAATTGCTTAAAATTTGCTTGAATAAAAAGAATATATATGATAATGTGATTAAGTAGTACGTCTTAAAGAGATGGATGTGCTGATTTGACTTACAGGATAATATTTAGATGAAGGAGAAATAATGCATGGACAGATTAAAAGGGAAAGTGGCAATTGTTACCGGATCGACTAGTGGAATCGGTGTGGGGATTTCGAGGCTTTTTGCTTCGGAAGGTGCCAAGGTTGTTGTTTGCGGTCGTCGTGAAGCAAAAGGACAGGCTGTTGTGGACAGTATCGCTAAAGAAGGCGGGGAAGCCTGGTATCATTTTATGGATATGACACAGATTGAAAGCATCGAAGCATTAATCAGGGATACTGCAGAGAAATTTGGTAAAATCGATATTCTTGTAAATAATGCTGCTAATGTGGGCCTTAAAGACGGACGCGTGGATGAGCTTACCCTTGAGATGTGGGATAATATTTTTCAGAGTGATGTAAGGGGAACATTCTATGCAATTAAGTGTGTTCTTCCATATATGGAGAAGAATGAAAACGGTGGATCGATTATTAATATCGGCTCCATGGCATCCTGTTCCGGAGACCTTGGATCTACCGCTTATGCCTGTGCGAAGGCCGGTGTGGATAAGCTGACGCAGTATACTGCACTCCAGTACGGAAAGAAAAATATTCGTTGTAACTGTGTGCGTCCCGGACTGATCGTTACTCCGGAAAATGAGGCAAATGTTCCGCAGGCGCTCAAAGATATTTTTATGAGTAATATTATGGTTAACCGGTATGGATGTCCGGAAGATATCGGACATATGTGTGTATATCTGGCATCTGATGAAAGTGCCTATGTGACCGGTCAGATTGTAAATGTGGATGGCGGATTAAATTCCCATGTTTCTACGGTGGCACAATTTAAAGAATTGAATTCCCGGACATGGTAAATGGCAGGGGAGAATTAATAGAATAAGGGAATCGCCGGTATATTCGATGGATATGATTGAAAAAATCGATGATACCGGCGATTCTTTTGTTATCTTAAAATAATAAATGCTGTATATATCGCATAACAGGAAAGGCAGATCAGACCTTCGTAGCGCTTGATTTTTTTATCAGTATAAGCGAAGAGGACGGTGATCAGTCCGATGCCAATCAGGATGGCGGTGTCGATAAGAAGATCACCGGCAACCCGGATCGGGGAGATGGCCGAGGTCATTCCCAGAATGAACATAATGTTAAAAAGACAGCTTCCCACGGCATTTCCAAGGGCAATACCGGAATCTCCCTTTCTGGCTGCGACAACGGAAGTCACGAGCTCCGGAAGGGAGGTACCAATGGCTACAATCGTAAGTCCGACGAGGGCATCACTCATGCCGAGGGAGCGGGCGATGATGCTTGCATTGTTCACCACAAGTTGTCCGCCCAAAATGACAGCAGCAAGACCAATCACGACAAACAAAATACTTTTCGGAACAGGCATGGCCTCCTCTGCTTCCGGCTTGGTCCGAACGCGATCTGCCATGGCTTTTTTTACAACAAGGAAGAGATATACTGCCATGCCGGCCAGTAAAACAAATCCATTCAGACGGCTTATTTTTTTGTCAAAAATAAGGAGAAAAAGAAGAGTGGTCATGCCGAGATTCCACCAGAGATCTCTTTTTAAAATTTCTTTTGGAGAGTTGATCGGGCGAATAAGAGCAGCGCATCCAATGACCGTGAGCAGATTAAACATATTGGACCCGATGACGTTTCCGAGGGAGATATCATTGCTTCCCTGCAGGGCGGCGGTGATACTGACGGCAGCCTCCGGAGCACTTGTTCCCATGGAGACTAAAGTAAGGCCGATGACAATAGATGGTACTTTAAGTGTTCTTGCAATGGAAGAAGAACCGTCCACAAAGAAATCCGCTCCTTTAATGAGCAAAACAAAACCAGCAAGTAATAATAGATATTCCATAGTTCCTCCTTATTTCATTTTTCCTGATAAATGTTTATTTCCCGGAGGGCCATTTTGGCGGGAAATGAGTGATGTCCAGACAAAACGAGACTTTTACCGCACCCAAAAAGTACGATAAAAGTCTCGTTACAATGCGTGTTACGCTGTATATTATCCGGCTTAAAAAGCGTGATGACGAATAATATCCCATTTTACAAATATAAAATGCTAACTACTCCCTCATATCATTTTTTTTATCATATAGTATCCCCGTTTTTTCGTCAAGTAAAATATTTTCAGGAGAAAAAGAAAAAAATATGTTATAATGGATAAAAAATCTGTGGGGATGAGGAGAAATGTGCAAAAAGAAGGGAAGAGAAAAGCTTTACTATAATGTGTTTTGCCTTGCAATGGTCTTTTTAATTGCCACAGCAGTGACGGCAGTCTCTGTCGGGCTTGGGCGTATGGGTTTCAGAAAAGAGAATCTTCTGATGATTTTTCTTGTGGGCGTGTTGTTGACAACGGTCGTGACCAGTGGATACTGGTATGGATTTCTGGATGCAATCCTGAGTGTATTTTTATTTAACTTCTTTTTTACAGAGCCTTTTCATACTCTGCTCATTGGGAACCGGCAGGATTTTTTTCTACTTTTTTTCTTCTTTGCCGCTTCGGCGATATCCGGTCTTTTATCATCAAAGTTAAAGAGGCAGAAGGAGATTGCGGATGAGAACAGCGCTGTGACAGGAAGGCTTTATGAGATTACGGAAGGCTTTCTGAAATTGACAGGGATGAATCATATTATAGAAAGTTCTCTGGAATATCTTTATGAATGTGCAGGGGTTCCCTGTAAGATGGTGCTTAACAAGGAATTTCGGGAAATTTTTTCTGACTGCTCCTCTTTGGCAGCGGTATATTACATGCCTGGGGATGGATGTAAGCTTTTACCGGAGGATTTTGGAAGGGGGATTGTGGTAAGGGGAATCAGCCGGGAAATGGGGAAGGTGTTCTTTAAAAAAGGAACCTGTTTTGATGAGAATACGGAGAAGATCATCAACGCAATCATTTATCAGACCGCTCTGGTTTTTGACCGGGAGTCCATTTATGCGGAGCGGGAGAAAATCCGCCTGGCCATGGAAAGTGAACATTTGAAAAGTACTCTGCTCCGGAGTATTTCCCATGATTTAAGAACCCCGCTTACGGGAATCATCGGTTCTGCCAATCTGCTGGAGAATTATTTTGAACCGGATAAGGGAAGGCAGATGGAGCAGGTGAGCAGGGAGGATGCCGGACAGCTTGTAGACAATATTATTGAGGAAGCCTCCTGGCTTAATATGACGGTGAAGAATATATTAAATATGACAAGGATTTCCGATGGGAAACTGACTCTTCATACAGAGTATGAGTCTGTGGATGATCTGCTAAACGAGACAGCGGAACGTCTCCCGGCCGTATATGACAAAAAAAGGCTGACTATTCAGGAACCAGAAGAAATCTGTCTGGTAAAGGTGGATGGGAGCCTGTTTGTGCAGGTTTTGTTAAACCTGATTGACAATGCCTATAAGTATGCCGGAGAGGATGCCGAAATCCTTCTTTGTGCAAGGGAAAATGGCAGTCAGATTATTTTTCAGGTAAAAGATAACGGCCCGGGAATTGACGGTGAAGTTATGGAGCATATATTTGACGGGTTTGTGACCGGCTTTGCCCATAGTGTGGATAAGGGAAGAGGTGTTGGCCTGGGTCTTACAATCTGTAAGGCGATTGTTGAGGCTCACGGAGGACGGATTCGGGCATGGAATAACCGGGATGGTGGTGCCTGCTTTGAAATCTCCCTTCCGGACTGTGATGAGGCTTGTGAGAATCTGATACAGGAAGAACAGGGATAGTATTATGGAAAACAGAGTGAAAATATTAATTATTGAAGATGATAAAAAAATAGCGGATTTTCTTTCCATGGCACTTCGGGCGAAAGACTATCAGGTAATCCGGGCGGCTTGTGGAAAGGAAGGCATCCTGCAGTTTTGTACCATGGCGCCGGATATCATCCTGTTAGATTTGGGACTTCCGGATCTTGATGGGGAAGAAGTAATTCGAGAGATTCGGAAAGTATCGGAGATTCCGATTCTTGTTGTTTCAGCCAGGGAGATGGATGAAGACAAAATTAAAGCGCTGGATGCAGGAGCAAATGATTATGTGACAAAGCCTTTCTCCATGGGAGAACTGATGGCCAGAGTGCGGGTAATGGAGCGTTATATGATCGGAAAAGATTATACCCGGCCGGAAAATGTTTATCATTTTGATGAACTGACCATTGATGAGGACCGGCGTCGTATTTTCCTTGGGCAGGAGGAAATTCATCTGACCCCGCTGGAATATAAGCTGCTAATGGTTCTTGTGGTAAACTGCGGAAAGGTTGTGACCCACAGGCAGATTATGAAGGAAGTATGGGGATATGCGGAAGATAAAAATTCAAGAAGTATCCGGGTCTGTATGTCAAGTCTGCGGAGAAAGATAGAAAAGGATCCGTCTCATCCCCACTATATTACAACGGAAATCGGAATAGGATACCGTTTTATTGAAAAAGAAAGGGAAGAGACGGATGCTTAAGATCTTTATTTTGTTTTTGAAGACAGTTTAAACACATCGTTTGATTTTCCGATAACGACAATGTGATCATTTTCTTTAAAAGTATAGTGACCGCCGGGAACAGGCATCAGATGATTCTGGTTTTTAATTGCAATAATGTTCACCTGAAATTTATTTCGGACATCGATGGTAATAATGTTTTTTCCAATCCATTCCGGAAGGATTGGAATCTCAAAAATGGAGTATTCCGAAGTAAGCGGAATGTAATCAAAAATATTTGTCGCATTATAACGGACGGCAAGTTTTTCCGCAATCTCTCTTTCTGGGTAAAAGACTTCATCCGCTCCGATCTTCTTTAAAAACTCAGCCTGACGAGCCCGTTTTGCCTTGGAAATTACATACTGGGCACCCAGTTCCTTCAGGATAGAAGTGATTTCCAGAGATGCGTAAAAATCTTCTCCGATTGCAACGAAACAGTAATCAAAGTTATTGACACCCAGTGCCCGCAGTACCCCTTCGTCGGTACAATCACCGGCAAAAGAATTTTTAAAAGCAGGGGAGAGTTTCTGAATGACAGCTTCATCTTTATCGACGATCATCACATCATTTCCCAATTCCTGCATTTTTGCTGCAAGATGCTGACCGAGAATTCCCATGCCGATTACAAGAATAGATTTCATAGAATAAGTTCCTCCTTAACCGATAAGTATTTTTTCAATCGGACGTTTGAGAGGGGCTTCTTTTTTTCTCTCTGCAAAAACAAGAAGGAGAGAAAGTCCGCCGATTCGTCCGCCGTACATAAGTATAATCAGAATCATTCTGCTGATTTTGCTAAGCCCGGTCGTGATTCCCATGGTAAGGCCAACGGTACCGGAAGCAGAAGCCGTCTCAAATAAAACTGCTTTCATGCCAAGATGATCGAAACTGCAGATCAGAATGGATGCTGCAAGAATTGCCACAAGATAAACAAAACAGATGACTGTCGCGTGTTTGATCGTGGAATCTTCAATCCGGCGTTTGTGGATCGTTACCTGTTCCCTTCCCTCGGAAAGGCAGATCAGGGAAAAGAGAATGACTGCTACAGTCGTTGTTTTGACACCGCCGGCGGTGGAACCGGGACTTCCACCGATAAACATAAGAAGCATGGCAACCACACTGCCCGAATCTGTCAGTTTATCAAGGGGAATCGTATTAAAGCCCGCTGTTCTCGTAGTGACAGACATAAAAGAAGCTGTCAGAAGGTTGGTATCCGGTTCAAGAAGCCAGAATAAAACAGTGCCTCCGAAAAGAAGAGAAAGAGTTGTGAGCAGGACAATCTTTGAGTGGAGAGAGTAGTTTTTAAAATCCAGTTTGTGGGAGATAAAATCGCTCCATACGGTAAAACCGATTCCTCCGATAATGATGAGTGCCATGATAATCAGGTTTACATACAAATCATTTCTGTAAGAAGTGAGGGAGGAAAAAGGTTCCTTTATTCCCATCAGGTCAAATCCGGCATTACAAAAAGCGGAAATAGAATGAAAAATGCTGTAGTAAATCCCTCTCACCGGTCCGAATTCCGGGATAAAACGGAACATCAGCAGGACAGCGCCGGTCCCCTCAAACAGAGCAGTGCCCATACAGATCCGCCGGATCAACTGGACAACACCGTTGGTTCGGATATTACCGGAAGACTGGATCAGAAGCATTCTTTCACTCAATCCTATTTTTCGTTTCATAAAAATTGCAAACATGCTGATGAGGGTCATCAGGCCAAGACCACCAATCTGAATCAGAAGCAGGATGATAAGTTGCCCCGCAGTGGACCAGTAGGTTGCCGTATCATAGACTACAAGACCGGTCACACATGTTGCGCTTGTCGCAGTAAACAGCGCATCAAGAAATGGGGTAAAACAGTGGGAGGCCGATGCAAACGGCAAGGTCAGCAGACAGGCTCCCGTAAAAATAATTAAAAGAAAACTCAGTGCGATCACACGGGTATAACTCATTTTTTTAAACAGGTTATTCATGGTCTTCTGTGTCCTTTCTCTTTTCTATCGTTTCCATGAAATGGCCGGTTTTCTTACAGACATGCATGCCTGTGAAAAACAGGTAAATCAGCACAAAAAGTAAAAATACATACTCCATCTGAACTCCTTTTTATTCTGTGTCGAAACAACTTTTTTATGACACTTTTCACGCATTATATACTATCCAGAATCATGATTCTATTATGTAATGGATGGTATAAAAATGGGATAAGAATTAAAAAGGAATATGTTAGAAATATGTTAAGATAATGCAGAGAAATAATAACATTATATTAATATCTTGTAAAGATGGGGCGAAAGAGAAAAAGATGGTTGTCCCTTATTTTATTTTATTGTATAATCCTGTCTTTGACAGTTGACTAGATTAAAACACCTCGCAAATCCAGTGTTTATGCTGGTTGCGAGGTGTTCTGCTCTTGTTTTGAAGTATGGTAATTTATTACCTGCCCTTACTTTTTTTCTGAATCGTTTTCATCTGACT
>JALFIK010000162.1 GCA_022776205.1 Eubacterium sp. | reverse complement strand
TCTATTATTTTAACATAGAACATGAGAAAAAGACAGAGAAAAATCATGCTGTGGGGAATTACATTGAATTTTAATTGTGGACAGGATATAATATACAAAGTATGGAAAGGAGATGAAATGATGCAATATACAGATATTCGTTTTCCCCATCTGGGGATTGTCCTGGATCATGTGGGAAGATATATATCCGTTGGAAATTTTCAGATCATGTATTATGGTATCATCATTGCCTGTGGATTCCTTGTCGGTCTTTTAGTGGCACAAAGAGAAGCAAAACGAACCGGACAGAATCCGGAGCTGTATATGGATTACCTTTTGTGGATGATGATTCCGGCCATTATCGGAGCAAGAATTTATTATGTGGTTTTTTCCTGGGATTTTTATAAGAATAACCCGTCGGAGATTTTCAATCTCCGTCATGGAGGTCTGGGAATTGTTGGAGGTGTGGCAATGGCCATTCTCGTTCTGGTTATTTTTGCGAAGATTCGGGGACAGAAAGCACTGCTTATGCTTGATACGATGACAATGAGTCTTTTAATCGGACAGATTATGGGCCGGTGGGGGAACTTTTTCAACAGGGAGGCCTTTGGCGGATATACAGATGGACCGTTTGCCATGCAGATTCCCCTTGATTATTTTGCCGGTTACGGCAGGGTTTCGGAACTTCAGGGGACGGGAATTCTTGATCATCTGGTCACAATTCCGGTAGATGGCAGGTCTCTTTTCTATATTCAGGTACATCCGACATTTCTCTATGAAGGAATGTGGAATCTGTTGCTTCTTCTTATTATTTTTATATACCGAAAACATAAGAAATTTGACGGAGAGCTCCTATGTATTTATCTTATGGGATACGGACTGGGACGTTATTTTATCGAGGGACTTCGGGTGGATCAGCTTTTGATCGGCCATACTGGTATTGCCGTTACCCAGATTGTCTGTATCGGTATTATGATTGGCGGTCTCATTGGTATGATTGTGGGGAGAAAGAAGAGCAGGGCTTGCTAAAGTACCCATTTTATGCTATAATTCCATAAGTTTTTACGAAAATAAGAGAAGAGCGATTTGCTGGAGGATAAAATGAAACGATTCTGGAAAGATTTGACAGGCCATTATCGCTACGCTATTTATTCTGCGAAATCAGAATTAAAATCAGAAGTAGCCAATTCCTACCTGAACTGGATCTGGTGGGTCCTGGAGCCATTTTGCTTCATGCTGATTTATGCATTTATATTTGGTGTGGTTTTCGATGCTAGGGAACAATATTTCCCGTTGTTTATTTTTATTGGTATCACATCGTGGGATTTCTTTTCACGATGTCTGAATCAGAGCGTAAAGCTGCTGAAGAATAATAAATCGATTGTCACGAAGGTATATATTCCGAAATTTATTCTTCTTATATCCCGGATGTTTTTTAACGGGTATAAGATGATATTCTCTTTTGGCATTATTGTTGTGATGCTGATTTATTTTAAGGTTCCGCTCACATGGAATGTGATTTATGTGATTCCGCTGATGCTTCTGTTATTCATCATCTCTTTTGCGTGTATGACATTTCTTATGCATTACGGAGTGTTTGTGCAGGATCTTGCCAATGTGACGAATATTGTTCTCCGTATGTTGTTTTATATGACTGGTATCTTTTACAATATTGAGTCAAGGCTTCCACCGAAATATACGGGGCTTCTGATCAAAGGAAATCCGATGGCATTAATATTGAGCGGCTTAAGAAAGTGTATATTATATGGACAGGCACCGGATTTTAAATGGATTGTGATCTGGATGATCATTGGTGTTATTGTTTCTGCACTTGGAATTCGCAAGATATATAAGAATGAAAACAGCTATGTAAAGGTGATTTAATGGAAGATAGAAAAAGTGCGATCAGTGTACGCAATGTGTGCATTGATTATAAAAGCCTGAAGACGGGGTCGATCAAAGAGAATTTTTTTAAATTAAAGAAGGTGGAACAGGAAGTGTTCCATGCAGTGAGAAACGTATCATTTGAAGTGCCGGAAGGCCAGATTCTTGGAATTACGGGGAAAAACGGAAGCGGGAAGTCTACGATGCTCCGTGCCATCGCCGGGATTTTTTCCGCTGACAGTGGAGAAATTGATCTCCATGGGCATACGATTTCCCTTCTCTCGATTGGTGTGGGATTTAAGAATGAACTTTCCGGAAGGGAAAACATTATTCTTTCCGGTATGCTGCTTGGCTTTTCGAAGGATTTTATTATGGAAAAGATGCCGGAGATCATTGAATTTGCCGGAATCGGGAATTTTATCGACATGCCGGTAAGAACATATTCCAGTGGTATGTATTCGAAACTTGCCTTTTCCATTACCGCAATTCTCGAGACAGAGATCATGCTGATTGATGAAGTCCTCAGTGTGGGAGATCAGAAATTCCGAAAGAAAAGTTACAATAAGATGAAAGAGCTGATTTCAAGACGGGACCGGACCGTCGTTATTGTATCCCACAGTCTTTCCACCCTTGA
Source organism: Eubacterium sp. (assembly GCA_022776205.1). GTDB lineage: Bacteria > Bacillota > Clostridia > Lachnospirales > Lachnospiraceae > Anaerobutyricum. The sequence goes on along the minus strand of JALFIK010000162.1, from coordinate 4,207 downwards.
GGATTTGTGCGACCAGCTTATCTGGATGCACGATGGTGAGATTGTCATGTACGATAAACCGGAAATTGTGCTTCCGGTATACAAAGATTTCATGAAATAAATTTAAGAAACAGACTGAATAAACAGAACGGTTGTTTTTTACGGACAATCGTTCTGTTTTTTTTGTATTTTGTGGATAAAATAAAGAAAAATACTTTAGATTTTTATTGCATTCACAACGTGCATGAGATAGAATAGAAAATAAGTGGAGCAATGTGGATAAAAGTGGTTTTTTGTAGCAGAATAATCCTGTAATGGGGTGTGAAGAGTACGCTTTTTGAATTCGCTGTGGACAGATGCACAGAAAAGAAGAGGGGGTGGAGGAATGTTTCAGGGAGAATACCAGCATGGGCTCGATTCCAAAGGAAGATTGATATTACCTGTTCGTATCCGGGAAGAACTGGGTTCGGTATTTGTCCTGACAAAGGGGCTGGATGGCTGTCTTTTTATTTTCAGTCCCCAGTCGTGGAATGATTTTTCGGGAAGACTCACGGAACTTTCCACCTCCTCGGGAAAAGTGAGACGCCTTATGAGACATTTTATCGGAAGTTCGGTGGAATGTGAGGCGGACAGGCAGGGACGGTTTCTGATTCCGCCGGTATTAAGAAATTTTGCCGGCATTGATAAAGAGGTTACGATTCTCGGAATTTCAGACCGGATTGAGCTTTGGTCGACACAGCGGTATGAAGCATACCAGAATGAAGAGGAAGAAACCATAGAAGACATTGCGGGAGAACTTGATTTTTAAACAAACGGTGGCGGAGGAAGAGATGGAATTTGTTCACAAATCAATAATGCTGGCCGAGACGATTCAGGCACTGCACATAAAACCGGAGGGAATTTATGTGGACGGAACTTTGGGCGGAGCCGGTCATTCTCTGGAGATTGTGAAACGTCTCGGACCTTCCGGGAGACTGATCGGAATCGACCAGGACGGGGAGGCGATTGAAGCTGCCGCGAAGAGGCTGGAACCATATAAAGAAAAAGTGACAATTGTGCGCAGCAATTACGCACAGATGAAAAAGGTGCTTTGTGATTTGTCCATTCATAAAGTAGACGGTATATTACTGGATCTTGGTGTATCCTCCTACCAGCTTGATAATGCACAGCGGGGATTTACTTACCGGGAGGATGTCCCGCTGGATATGAGAATGGATCAGAGACAGGAGAAGACAGCACGGGATATTGTCAATGATTACAGTGAGATGGAACTCTATCGTATCATTCGCAATTATGGAGAGGATAAATTCGCAAAGAACATTGCGAAACACATAGTTATGGCGAGGGAAAAGAAGCCGGTTGAAACGACAGGACAGCTGACGGATATTATCAGGGCAGCGATTCCTGCGAAGGTTCGTGCAGGGGGAGGACATCCGGCAAAGAAGACGTTCCAGGCAATCCGGATTGAGTTGAACCATGAGCTGGATGTGTTAAAAAACAATCTGGAAGATATGATCGATCTTTTGAATGATGGAGGGCGTATTTGTATCATTACTTTTCATTCTCTCGAAGATCGTATCGTAAAAAATATTTTCCGTACTGCGGAGAACCCGTGTATCTGCCCACCGGAATTTCCGGTCTGTGTTTGTGGCAGAAAGTCACAGGGGAAAGTAATCACGAGGAAACCGATCGTGCCCGGTGAGGAAGAACTCAGAGAAAACAGTCGCTCGAAAAGTGCAAAACTTCGGGTTTTTGAGCGGAGAATTTCAGAATAAATTATTCTAAAATGGTGGAGGTTTAGAAGATGGCATTTCATAATACTTCGGAACGGTATCAGTATATTTATGGAAGCAGTGTAAGAAAACTTGACGAGGACTGTCCGGCACAGGATATGTCCGGGAAAAGAGAATACGTGCGGCAGAGACAGGAGGACAGGCAGCCGAAAAATCATCTGGTGCATTCCAAAACTGCCCGAAGCCGTCATGTGCTCCTTGATTTTGACTGGAAATATACGATAATAACAATTTTGGCCATTATTTTATGTGCCTCGGCAGCAATTTTCTATCTGCGCGGTACGGCCCAGCTTCGTGTGATGGAAAATAAGATTTCCGGTCTGAAGACGGAAAAGACAGTTCTCCTTGGCAAGCAGGCTGCTCTGCAGGCAGAGATTGATAAATCGATTAATCTCGATGAAATTCAGACATTTGCTTCTGAAAAGTTACATATGGTATATCCGAAGGATTCGAAAGTGGTCCGGTATGAAGGCGATTCGAAAGATGATTATTTCAGACAGTATGAAAGCGTGAGAGCGCAAAAATAAAAAGGTGGTAAAGCAGTGAAAAAGAAAAAAACAGGAGAGCGTCTTACTACCGAAATGAGAGGTAAGCTGGTATGGGTATTTCTCGGTATCACTTTCCTCTTTTTTGTTTTAATTGTAAGGCTGGTTTATTTGACGGCGGACAGAGGAAGCGAATATGAAACAATTGTCCTTGGGCAGCAGAAACATGATAGTTCTGTCATCCATTTTGAGAGGGGACAGATCTTTGATCGGAATGGAAATATTCTGGCAATGAATGAAAAGATATATTCTCTGATTCTGGAACCGAAAAATATTTTATTAAATGACGGAAAATATGAGGAGGATACGATCAATGCACTTCACGATTACTTTGGATATGACAAAGATGATCTGAGGAAAAAAATTGAGAATAATCCGAATTCCTATTATCTGGTGTATAAAAAGAAACTGACCTTTGATCAGGTGGAAGATTTTCAGCAGCTCCTTACCCTGGCCGATCATTCCACGAAAAATGTTTCAGAGAAGAAAGCGGAGAAGATCCGGTATGCAAGGAAGATAAAGGGTGTCACCTTTGAGGAAGAATATAAGAGAGTATATCCCTATAACAGTCTTGCGTGCAGAGCCCTTGGCTTTACTTCTTCCGGAAATGTGGGAAGATGGGGAATCGAACAGTATTATAACAAAGAACTGAATGGAACAGACGGGCGTGCCTATTATTACTTCGATCAGGAACTGAATCAGGAGCAGACAGTGAAAGAAGCGAAAAATGGGAACTCTGTTGTAAGTACCATCGATATGCGTGTACAGAGAATCATTGAAAAAAAACTCACAAATTTTGACGAGACGATCGGCAGTAAGGTAACGAGCATCCTTGTTATGAATCCACAAAATGGGGAGATTTTGGGAATGGCCAGTTCCAATGGGTATGATCCGAATAAGCCGATGGAAGAAAAAAATCTTTTGTCTTATTATTCCCAGGCCCAGATTGATAAAATGAAGGCCTATGAGGAGGAACTCGATAAGAAAGAGAAAGAATCTGAAAAAAAAGACAGCACAAAGAAGACGGAAAAAAAAGACAGCACAGAAAAGAAGCAGGAGGAGGAAAAGCAGAAAACGCTTTCCGAGGCCTTTTCAGAACTGTGGAGAAATCCGATTATCAGTGATACGAATGAGCCGGGCTCTACCTTTAAACCATTCACGGTGGCAACAGGACTGGAAACGGGATCTCTTACAGGAAATGAAACATATTTTTGTACCGGCTCCCAGTTAGTCGGGAAAAGAAATATCGGATGTTCCCATGTCCATGGAAATATTGATTTAAAAAATGCGGTTGCAAAATCGTGCAATGTGGCAATGATGAATATTGCATTTAATGAAGGTGCAAATGTTTTTTATTCCTATCAGAGAATTTTTGGTTTCGGACGTCGTACGGGAGTGGACCTGCCGGGTGAGGCAGAGACCAAAAATCTTATTTATAATGAAAAAAATTATGAAAATAGTGTTACTCTTGCAACGAACGCTTTCGGACAAAACTTTAACTGTACCATGATGCAGATGGCAGCCGGTTTCTGTTCCCTGATTAACGGGGGAAATTATTACCGGCCGAGAATAGTAAAGCAGATTCAGAATGACAGTGGGGATGTGGTGAAAGAGAATGGAAAAGAACTGATGAGAAAGACAATTTCCGAGGAGACATCCCGGATACTGCGATCTTATCTGCAGGAAACGGTGGAGAGCGGAACAGGTAAAAAAGCGCAGATCAAGGGATACTCTGTGGGTGGCAAAACGGGTACTGCAGAGAAGATACCAAGAAATAAGGAAGATTATTATGTTTCTTTCCTCGGATTTACTTCCGTGGAGAATCCTCAGCTGCTTGTTTATGTCACGATTGATGAGCCTCATGTGGCAGTACAGGCCAATGCGGGTCTT